>CALQED020000189.1 GCA_943329505.2 Polynucleobacter meluiroseus
AAGATTATTTACATCAACGCCAAGGCGTGATGCGTACTGGACATCTAATGCATGCTCAGCGTCGATGAATGCACAAGTACCGCCAAGCTTTTGCATTTCTGCAATCGCATGCAAAGTCAATGTTGTTTTACCAGAAGATTCTGGGCCGTAAATTTCAATCACGCGCCCACGTGCAATTCCACCGACTCCAAGAGCAATATCAAGACCGAGTGACCCACTTGATACCACTTGAATATCTTGACTAATTTCAGCATCGCCCAATCTCATGATTGAGCCCTTACCAAATTGCTTCTCAATTTGCGCCAAAGCTGCTGTTAACGCTTTTTGCTTGTCTCCGCTCATTCCCTCAAATTCTGAGGAGGCTGATTTTCTTTTGTCATCCAAGGCCATTTTTGATTCCTTTTCGCTTTGTATTGGGCTTTTTCCCGAAGTTTTATCTACTGTTTCACAACTTAGAAGTTACTGTATATAAAAACAGTACTATTTGCAAGTGACTTTTTAAAGGAATTTACGGATTTTTTACTAGGGCAGCTTTGACTCTGAGCCTGTCCCAATAGAAAAAGAGGGGTATGGCTACTGCCCAAACCACGCTAATAAGGCCTAAACCAAGGATTTTGGACCCAGAACCCCAGGTTGCCGCCCCCATTTGAATCCCAGCCTCGTAGGATAAGGGGCCGCAAATTGCCCCTAAAACGATCCCTAGTGCAGGCTTACTATTTAGCCAAGATAAGGAGCTATTGAGGGTGCTAGCCACCAAAAGCCAGAGTGCCCACATCCAGGCTGGTGACACATAAGGAGAGGGCCATGCGCCCTTAAAGTCGAGGAATCCTAAATACATCAGAAGGCTATCGGTCAGAACCCCAAAAGACAGGACCTTGAGCAACAAATTGAGCTCCAGTTTTGGAGTCTGAGAGCGCCAGATATGAAAAACAATATATGCCAGGCTTCCGATCACTGCCCAGAGGGTCTGCTGATGGGCAGCGCCTAAGATACAAGCAAACCAACCTGCTTGAAAAAGGACAAAGTTCCAAAATTTAGACATTCATTTAACCCATCATCCTCACCAGAGTGCGAATCCCACACCAAATCTTATAAAGCTTAAATATACCGATAAACAAGGCTCGACACATCAATCCAATATCATTCAAAATTGAGCTTCAATGAACGCTAAATAAAAAATGTTGCTCAACATATCAGCACAACACCAGAGACAAAATGATGAATAAAAAAACCGCTAATCAACAACGTCGCTTGATATTACAAAGCTCCCTAGCAATGACTCTGTCTAGCTACTTCAGCACAGGTTTTTCTCAATCCACTTGGCCTCAAAAACCTATCCGCTTCATTGTCCCATTTGTTCCTGGAGGAACATCCGATATTGTGGCCCGCACAGTTGGCCAAGAGCTTTCTCGACAACTGCCCGTCCCGGTGATTCTAGACAATAAGGCTGGTGGTGGTGGCGTGCCCGCAATGCAAGAAGTCGCCAAAGCCGCTCCAGATGGTTACACCATGATCTTGGGCCACGTTGGCTCAATGGCAGTCAATCCTTATATTTTTAACAACACGGGCTATGACGTGAATAAAGACTTTGCGCCCGTTACCCTATTGGCTAAAGTTCCCAGTCTTTTCGTCGTCCATCCTGATTTGCCCGTTGAAAATCTGAAAGAACTTGTTGCTTATGCCAAAAGCAATCCTGGTAAATTAAATTATGGGTCTGCAGGCAATGCCAGTGCTGGACACTTGGCAATGGAGTATTTAAAACTCACAACTGGCATGGATATCACCCACATTCCCTATAAAGGAACAGGTCCCGCGGTAACAGATCTTTTAGCGGGCAGAATTCAAGTGTTCTCTGCGGGCACCCCTGCTCTACTTCAATACATTCGCTCGGGAAAACTACGAGCAATTGCTACCGGGACACCACAAAGAATTGCCTCTTTACCAAACGTGGCCACTGTTTCTGAATCTGGCTATAAAGGATTTGAATCTGTTCAATGGTATGGAATCTTGGTGCCTGCACAAACCCCTGAAAACATCATTAAGCGAATTCAAGAAGAATCCTACAAAGCACTTCGCTCACCAAACGTAGCGGAGCGATTTGCCAGTGAAGATGCTGTTATTGGTGGAGGGTCTCCCGCGGAATTTGCAGCCCTGATCGCACAACAGCAACGCATCTGGAAAAATGTGGTCGTTAAGGCCAATATCCGGGCGGACTAAACAAAACCCAAAAGAAAAGGGCCAGAAGAAAACTCTTCTAGCCCTATATTTGGTGGCGAATCAGGGATTTGAACCCCGGACCTGCGGATTATGATTCCGTCGCTCTAACCAGCTGAGCTAATTCGCCGAAGGAGTGATTGTAGCAAATCCGTCCTATTCTGTAACGCTCAGCCTCAGAAACCGTAATATAGGCAGATGAAGATGAATATCCTAAAACAGCTGATTTTGGTGGCTTTATGCAGTTTTATAGGTCTGAATGCATTTGCGGCACAAATCTTCATTACCAACTATCCCTCTGAAGCCAATGCCAAAGTCTTTATCACAAAGTATCAATCTGAGGCGAACTGTATTGTCTACGAGACCCAGTATTCAAGTGATAGCGAACCAGGTGTCTGGTTTTATACAAAATATAAGAGTGATGCACGAGCAACGATCTATTACACCCAATATAAATCGGATGCTGATCTGATTGTCTACTTCACAAAGTACAAAAGTGATGCGCGCTGCCGTTACTAGATCATCTCTTTACGCATGAAACTCATTTCTATTTCCTCCGGTAAAGTTTTACCCTTATTTGGCAACCACCATCCTGATTACAAATCGGTTGCTTCAGCAATTCGTAAAAACAGTATTAGCAATCTACAAAATCCCAGTACCGTTGAAATTACTTCCCTTGGGGTTAAAGGTGACGAACAGGCAGACCTTAGTGTGCACGGCGGCATTGAAAAAGCTATCTATGTTTATCCCTCAGAGCACTACGATTTTTGGAATCAGTTACTGACTCGTGAAACTAAGAAATCCACTTTCCTGCAGCATGGAGCTATTGGCGAAAACTTCACCATTGAAGGCCTACTAGAAGCAGATGTATTTGTTGGTGACAAACTATTGATTGGCGACCTACAATTTTCTGTCGTGAAGTTACGAGAACCTTGCTTCAAATTTAACGCTACCATGGGCTATAAGGGTGCTAGTAAAGCAATGCTCCAATCGGGCTTTAGCGGGTGGTATCTGAGGGTCATCAAAACTGGTGTCCTAAGAGCTGGCGCACAAATTACTGTAATTCCTGGAGCTAGAGAGATCTCCATTGCGCAGCAAAATAAAAATCTTCTGAAGAATCGTGATCAGCAAGATTTATGGGAATAAAAAAACCCGACCATTTTGTGGTCGGGCTTCTTATTTACCGCTGACTAAAGATACTTAGGGTACTTAGTCATTTGCATAGATATCTACATCTTTGGTTTCTTTAATAAACAGCGTACCGATTACCAAT
Source organism: Polynucleobacter meluiroseus (assembly GCA_943329505.2). Classification (GTDB taxonomy): domain Bacteria; phylum Pseudomonadota; class Gammaproteobacteria; order Burkholderiales; family Burkholderiaceae; genus Polynucleobacter; species Polynucleobacter meluiroseus_E. The sequence goes on from CALQED020000189.1 coordinate 3,488, forward strand.
G
>CALQED020000190.1 GCA_943329505.2 Polynucleobacter meluiroseus
ACCGTTACCACCATGCATATCGCGGGCCATACGAGCGATCTCGAGAGACTTGCCGCAAGAGTTGCGTTTCATGATGGAAGTGATTTCTGGTGCGGCAATACCTTCATCTTTCATGCGGCCTAAACGTAAGCAGCCCTGCAAGCCTAAGGTAATTTCGGTTTGCATATCAGCGAGTTTCTTTTGAATCAGCTGATTGGCAGCTAAAGGTTTACCAAACTGTTTACGATCTAAGGTGTATTGGCGCGCTGCATGCCAACACCATTCAGCAGCGCCCAAGGCGCCCCACGAAATACCGTAGCGGGCAGAGTTCAAGCACGTAAAAGGCCCTTTAAGACCAGTCACTTCTGGGAATTCATTTTCAGCAGGAACAAAGACTTCATCCATGACCACTTCACCGGTGATGGAGGCGCGCAGACCCATCTTACCGGTAATCTTTGGAGCAGTCAGACCTTTCATGCCTTTTTCTAAAATGTAACCACGAATGACGCCTTCATCATTCTTGGCCCAGATCACAAAGACATCAGCAATAGGTGCATTCGAGATCCACATTTTTGAACCTGATAAAGAAAATCCACCGGGAACTTTCTTGGCGCGTGTAATCATGCCGCCAGCGTCTGAGCCATAGTTCGGTTCAGTGAGGCCAAAGCAACCAATCCATTCACCAGTAGCCAATTTAGGAAGGTACTTTTGTTTTTGTGCTTCACTACCAAAGTCATTGATGGGTACCATGACTAAAGAAGACTGCACACTCATCATGGAGCGGTAACCAGAATCCACACGCTCTAGTTCACGGGCAATTAATCCATAAGAAACATAGTTGAGGTTTGCACCACCATATTGCTCGGGAATGGTAATACCCAGAAGCCCAAGCTCACCCATCTCACGAAAGATGGCGGGGTCAGTGATCTCGTTACGGAAAGCATCATGAATTCGCGGCATGAGACGACCTTGCGAATATTCTGCAGCCGCATCGCGAATCATGCGCTCGTCTTCGGTTAACTGGGTGTCTAGTAAAAGGGGGTCTTCCCAATTAAAGCTGGCTTTACTCATAGCGCTCGTTGTCCTATAAATTGTTTTTACCCAGATCCTGCGTAAATTCAGGAATGGGGATATTCTTCTTTCTATTATCCATTTTTCTCGGTTTATGGACTCACCAAGACGACACCATCGCTATTACGACCTGATTCTGGCTGCCTTTGTAGTCGTTTTGCTGTGTTCGAACTTTATTGGAGCGGGCAAAACTGCCGTTGTGAACTTGCCGTACTTCGGTGAGCTGACTTTTGGTGCAGGCATCTTGTTTTTCCCGATCGCCTATTTCTTTGGCGATATTCTTACGGAAGTCTATGGCTATGCTTATGACCGCAGAGCGGTTTGGGCGGGATTTGCGGCCTTAGCTTTTGCAGCAATCATGGCCCAGATCGTGATTGCTCTGCCGGTAGCACCAGGCACCTATATGGCGAACTATCAGCAGGGTTTGGAAACAGTCTTTGGTAATTCCTGGCGGATTGCCTTGGCTTCGATGTTTTCATTCTGGTGCGGCAGCTTTACCAATAGCTTTGTACTAGCCAAGATGAAAATTTGGACCAAGGGGCGTTTTTTGTGGACACGCACCATTGGTTCAACTGCAGCAGGGGAGTTGGTCGATTCCTCTTTCTTTTATATGTTGGCTTTTTACGGGATTTGGCAAACCCATGAAATTATCCAAGTTGCCCTAGCTCAATATGCCCTCAAAACTGCTTGGGAGGTCTTAGCAACCCCGTTGACCTATTGGATCGTCAATTTCCTCAAACGCAAAGAAAATGAGGATCACTTCGATATCCATACGAATTTCACCCCATTTAGGGTCAAAGTCTAGTCCGCACTGAATTTCAGGCTTTCTCTGCTCTAACCCGTTAAAATAGCGTTCTTTGAGCCCAAATGTAGGGGTATCAAGCAAAACCGCATTAATACGAATCGACTTCAGAAAGCTAGAAAACATCCGTGCTGTCAGCATCCAATATCACTATGCAGTTCGGGGCAAAGCCCCTGTTTGAAAATATTTCCGTCAAGTTTGGCGGCGGCAATCGTTATGGCCTGATCGGTGCTAACGGTTGCGGAAAATCTACCTTCATGAAAATCCTAGGTGGCGAGTTAGAACCAACGAGCGGTAATGTCAGCTTGGATCCTGGTATTCGATTAGGTAAATTACGTCAAGATCAGTTTGCTTATGAAGATGTACGCGTCCTCGATGTGGTGATGATGGGGCACGAAGAAATGTGGAATGCCGCTGCTGAGCGTGATGCTATTTACGCTAATCCAGAAGCAAGCGATGAAGATTATATGAAGGCAGCTGAGCTTGAGGGCAAGTATGCCGAATACGGCGGCTATACTGCCGAAGCAAAAGCAGGCGAGTTGTTATTGGGAATTGGTATTCCGATTGAGCAACACGATGGCCTGATGAGTAACGTCGCCCCGGGTTGGAAATTGCGCGTCTTGCTGGCTCAAGCCTTGTTCTCAGATCCAGATGTTCTATTACTCGATGAGCCAACCAATAACTTGGATATTCACTCTATCCATTGGTTGGAAGATATCCTCAATGATATTAAGAGCACCATTATTATTATTTCTCATGATCGCCACTTCTTAAATGAAGTGTGTACGCATATGGCTGATATGGACTACGGCACATTGAAGGTCTATCCAGGTAATTACGATTCTTACATGCTTGCTTCTGTACAGGCACGCACACAACAACTCAGTTCAAACGTGAAAGCCAAAGAAAAAATTGCTGAATTACAGGCCTTCGTGGCTCGCTTCTCAGCAAATGCTTCTAAAGCCCGTCAAGCCACTTCACGCCAACGCCAGTTAGAGAAAATTGAAATTGTCGAAGTAAAGCCATCGTCACGTCAAAATCCGTTCATTCGTTTTGATACTGAGAAAAAGCTTCATAACATGGCGGTAGAGTGCAATGCACTTACCAAGGCTTATGACCGTGTGATCTTTAAAAACTTTAAGCTTGGTGTTCGTGCTGGTGAAAAAATTGCCATCATTGGACAGAATGGTGCTGGTAAGACTACGCTTCTGAAAACGATTCTGAGTAAACGCTTTGATGGCGTTGCTGCTGATAGTGGTGATGTGAAGTGGGCCGAGAATGCGAATGTCGGTGTGATGCCGCAAGACAACACCGAAATGTTTGCTAAAGATGAGTTACTCATGGATTGGATGAATGAGTGGCGCAATACAGGTGACGATGATCAAGTGATTCGTGGCACCTTAGGTCGCCTCTTGTTCTCCGGTGACGATATTGGCAAGTCAGTAAAAGTGCTTTCAGGTGGCGAAAAGGGCCGGATGATTTGGGGCAAATTGATGCTCCAAAAATATAACGTCCTTGCCATGGATGAGCCAACCAATCACATGGATATGGAATCGATTGAGAGCTTGCAGATTGCCCTCGAGAAATTTGATGGCACTTTAATCTTTGTTTC
>CALQED020000191.1 GCA_943329505.2 Polynucleobacter meluiroseus
GAGGGTGATGACATCATCATGAGTGATCGTCGGTTGGCGTAAGATGCCATCCACCTTGACCGGCGGAGCAAAGTTACACACTAAATATGCCACTGGGATCTGATTTCTCCATTGGGCAACTCTCTACGGCCACGAGCATCATCCATCCAGGCGCCACCGCGTTTACCAGGACGGGCATAGGGATCTAAATAGAAATAAGCCCGTATTTTTCCTGCATGATCTTTTACAGCAAAAGACTGAACGTCGGCATGCCAAGTTGGTAAGTCTGCAGGTTCAATCTTGACGCCAAAGAGTGTTTGAATCACGCCAAATAAACCATCCAATACTTTTGGTAGCGGGAAGTATTGCTTGAGTTCATTTTCTGAGAAGGAGTAGCGCTCTTGCTTTAAATGCTCTGCTGCAAAAGCGGTGTCCCAAGGTTGAACACCATCTATTAGGCCCAGCTCTGTCTTGGCATATTCACATAGTTCATCCCAATCTCGTTGGGCAAAAGGTTTAGCCTTGGTAGCAAAGTTCGTTAAAAAGAGGTCGACTTCGTCTACGGTATTGGCCATCTTAGGAGCTAAGCTTAAGGCTGCGAAATTAGCAAAGCCCAGCATGTGGGCTTCTTCATCACGCAGGCGTAACTGCTCCAACATATTAGAAGTGTTATCCCATTCGAGTTTGCCTTTGGCATACTCCGGTGCCAGCTCAGATGAACGAGTGACATAAGCCTCATACATCAAGCGCCGCAACGCTCGATTTTCAGAGTACTGCATCACTGGGTAATAAGAAGGGAAGTGCAGTGTAAAAGCCCAGCCCTGCAAACCTTTTTGCTGGGCAGTATCGGCTGCCGCTGCTTTAACATCTTCCGGTAAGCCAACGAGATCAGATTCTTTGGTAATCAGGTGGGTAAACCCATCGGTCGCATCCAAGACGTGATCAGAGAAGGCTTTGCCTAAGATAGCTTGCTCATCCTGAATGGCAGAGAAGCGGGGTTTATCGGCATCATTTAACTCGGCACCACCAAGACGAAAATCTCGCAAAGAGTTTTCAATCACTTTTTTCTGAGCACGATTGAGTTTGGCAAACTCTGGACTCTTGCTGAGCTCTTTAAATTTCTGATAGAGCGCTAAGTTTTGCCCAAGACTGGAAAAGAATGCTGTGACCTGAGGCAACATCGCACCATAGGCAGCTCTTAATTCAGGAGTATCTGCAACGCTATTAAGGTGGGAGATAACCCCCCATGACCTACCTAAAGCTTCAGTTGCATCTTCTAAAGGTTCTGCCAGTTGATCCCAATTCGATGGCGTTTTAGAATTGGTAGCAACATCTACGGCATCTTGAGCATGCTTAAGGAGAAATTCAATTGCGGGAGCAATATGTTCAGGCTTTACTTCGGAGTAGGCGGCAATTCCCCGGCCAAAAGACAAAAGAGGATTATTTTGTAAAGCAGGGGGCAAAGTCACCAGCGGAGATAAGAGAGATGTATTCATCCCTCTAGCTTAATGGATCTAGCGCTTGGCTGCCTTTTCAGCGGCCTCTAAGGTATTCATCAGCAGCATGGTAATCGTCATCGGCCCAACACCTCCTGGAACTGGGGTAATCCAGCCGGCAATATATTTGGCAGCATCAAAATCGACGTCGCCACACAACTTACCATCTGGCATACGGTTAATACCGACGTCAATCACTACTGCACCGTTTTTGACCATATCGCCCGAAATCATTTTTGGCTTACCAGTTGCCACCACCAGAATGTCAGCATCCTTGGTGTGGTGAGCTAAATCTCGAGTTTTACTATTACAGATCGTCACCGTTGCACCAGCTTGCAAGAGCAGCATGGCCATGGGTTTGCCGACAATATTAGAGGCGCCAACAATCACTGCGCGGGCACCCCGTATTGGGTAATCAATACTTTCTAAAAGCTTCATGCAGCCGTAAGGAGTGCAGGGCTTAAATTCTGGTTGACCTACCATCAAGGCGCCGGCATTAGCCACATGGAAACCGTCGACATCTTTTTCCGGGGCAATGGCTTCAAGCACACGCTCGGATGCAATGTGTTCTGGTAGCGGAAGCTGCACCAAAATACCGTGAATCGATGGATCAGCGTTCAGAGTCGCAATGCGGGCGAGCAATTCTTCTTCACCGAGCTCAGCAGAGTAGCGCTCCAATACCGAATGAAAGCCAACGTCTTCACATGCTTTTACTTTATTGCGGACATACACTTGGCTAGCGGGATTTTCACCGACCACAATCACTGCTAACCCTGGGCGAACCCCTTTAGCAGTAACAATCGCACCACGAGCAGCAATTTCTGCGCGAAGCTTTTTAGAGAGAAGGTTTCCATCGAGAAGTTGAGCGGGCATTGCTAAAGAGTATTAGTGAAGTTAATTGGGCTGAGGGTCAGACAAAGCAAGGCGTAGTAGGTCAGCTACGGTATTGACATTGAGCTTTTCCATAATATTAGCGCGGTGGGCTTCCACTGTCTTAATAGAGATACCAAGGTCATCAGCGATTTGTTTATTCAGGCGACCCGCCACAATGCGCTCTAATACTTGGCGCTCACGACCAGTGAGTTTACTCAGCAAGCTCTGCGTAATTTTACGTTGGCTCGCTTGTGAGTAATCGATGCGTGCTTTTGCCAGCATACGATCTACCAAACTACAGAGATCATTTTCTTTAAAAGGCTTTTCAATGAAATCCACGGCACCCCGTTTCATAGTGGAGACTGCCATGGAGACATCACCATGACCTGTAATGAAGGCCACTGGCATAGGTAAATTTTCGCTAATTAAGCGCTCTTGTAGTTCCAGGCCAGACATACCTGGCATACGAACATCCAGAATGGCGCAGGAGATCGTTGACTTATCCGTACTTTGCAAAGACTGTAAGAAGCGTTCGGCGCTAGCATGGCAACGCACTAAATAGCCATTGCTTTCTAAAAGCCAAGTCAAAGAGTCACGAACTGCTTCGTCATCATCTACAACGTAAACAACTTCAGCCTGGTTCGGTTTGCTATTAGTGCTTAGGTTCATATCGAGTCTCGCGGGGTAAATCAGTCGGCACAGCTATTAAACATTGTCCGTGGTCTCGGGAGAAACCAGGGGTAAGAGTATTGTAAAGGTGCAGCCAACCAGCTTGGTATGTTCGGCATCCATGCGATTAACCGCCCAAAGACGGCCATGGTGGGATTCGATGATAGAACGGCAAATATTGAGCCCCATGCCCATTCCATCGGATTTAGTACTAAAAAAGGGCTCAAACATCCGCTCCGAGACCGATTCTGGGATTCCGGATCCGCCATCAGTAACTTGAATACGGAGCATGGCTGGAAAAATACTGGTATCTAGATCGGCGGTAATGTTGACCGGCGGGGCAGACCATCGAGAGGATAGGGGGTAGGCTTCCCGTGTACTGTCTAAGCCATTTTTTAAGAGATTGACCAAAACTTGCAAAATCAATACTGGGTCAAGATC
>CALQED020000192.1 GCA_943329505.2 Polynucleobacter meluiroseus
CTTCACCATTTTTGTAATGCTGGCCTTAGCTCTGCCGTTTGCTTATTTAAAGGTGCGGGCTGGTAGCGTAGGAATTAAGGTGTTTGGCGGCATTATGCTGGGAATGAGTTTTCAGCTATTCAATTCCCTATTCTCTAATGTAGGCTTGCTGAGTGCTTGGCCATCATTCCTCACGGCCTTAAATCCGCCCTTGCTCTACTTCCTACTAGCGTTGATCGCTTTGCGCTGGGTATCTAAGGCTTAGCACTAAAAGATCTAGGCAGGACTAGTCATTAAAACCATTAGGGTTTTGACTTTGCCAGCGCCATGTATCAACACACATGCGATCAATGTCATATTGCGCTTGCCAGCCCAAGACCATTTTTGAATACTTTGCATCAGCGTAATACTCTGATAAATCACCCTCACGACGTGCAACAACCTCATAGGGGATCTTCTGGTTAGCGGCTTTTTCAAACGCATGAATTAATTCAAATACGGAAGTGCCTTGGCCAGTACCAAGATTGACTTTCAATACTCCTGCATTCTTTTTTAGATACTCTAATGCGGCTAAATGTCCAGAAGCCAAATCATCTACATGGATATAGTCGCGTACACCCGTACCATCTTTTGTATCGTAATCATTGCCGTATACCGATAACTGAGCACGCTTACCCACAGCCACTTGGGCAACAAATGGCATCAAGTTATTGGGAATGCCGGCTGGATCTTCTCCAATCAAACCGGAGTGATGTGCACCTACGGGATTAAAGTAGCGCAAAAGAGCAACTCGCCAAGCGGGGTCAGAGAGAGCCAAATCTTGCAAAACTTGCTCAACCATCAACTTACTGTGGCCATACACATTAATCGGCTTTAGAGGATGTGATTCGGTGTAAGGCAAAAATTGTGGCTCACCATAGACAGTGGCAGATGATGAAAAGACGATCGACTTCACTTGAGCAGCGGCCATCTCCTCCAGCAGGACAACACTGCCACTAACATTATTTTCGTAATACATCAAAGGTTTCTGAACTGATTCACCCACTGCCTTAAGACCAGCAAAATGAATTACTGTCTCAATGGCATGATCGGCAAATAATTGTTTTAATAATTTGCGATTACGAACATCTCCCTCTATAAATTGAGGAGGATTGCCCGTTATCTGGCTGATCCGATCAATGACCTGTGCCTTGCTGTTGCAAAGATTATCGAGAACCAAGACGTGGTGGCCAGCTTCTAATAGCTGAACTACTGTATGAGATCCGATATAGCCTGTTCCACCCGTAACCAAAATGGTCATACAAAACCCTTTATGAATAGCGCCATCTTAAATCACCCCCCTTAGTTCACAGCAGATACTCTTTGGTTGGTCAAAAAGAAGAGGGGTGTAGCGGAAAGAGTATGAGGAGGCTTATTAATTCAAGGTCACAGGCGTCGAATAGATTCTACATATCAATATTTGCATGTAGGAATCAATTGATATATCAATTGAGGTATATTAAGGTCAGTCAATCTAAGGTGTGCCCACATGAATCTGCATCAATTTCGCTTTGTCCGCGAGGCCGTTAGACAAAACTTCAACCTCACCACTGCTGCTAAAGCACTCTTTACTTCCCAGCCGGGTGTATCAAAAGCCATTATCGAATTAGAAGATGAATTGGGTGTTGAGATTTTCCGTCGTCACGGTAAACGTATTCGCTCCTTAACAGAGCCAGGTAAGCGTATTCTGATCTCGATTGAGCGCATCCTAGATGAAGTTGAAACACTCAAGCGTGTGGGCAAGGATTTTGCAAGCCAAGATCAGGGTAATTTTGTGATTGCCACCACCCATACTCAAGCTCGTTATGCTCTGCCTAAAGTGCTTACGGAATTTACCAAACGCTTCCCTAAAGTGCGCGTCAGTATCCAGCAAGGCAGTCCAGGACAGATCGCCGAATTACTAAGTCATGATCGCGTAGATATCGCCATTGCCACTGAAGGAATTGCCAACACCCCCGGTGTGCTCGCCCTTCCTGGCTACCAATGGCAGCACGTTCTCATGGTGCCATTGAGTCACCCATTACTAAATCAAGCTGCCGTGACACTTGAAGAGATTGCGAAGTACCCCATCATCACTTATGACAAAGCATTTGCAGGTCGCAGCAAAATTGATGCAGCGTTCGCACAACGTAATCTTGCTCCCGATATTATTTTGGAAGCCATTGACGCCGATGTGATCAAAACCTATGTTGAGACGGGAATGGGCATCGGTATTGTTGCTGGCCATGCGTATGACCCTGAGAGAGATCGCAATCTAAAAGTCATTTCTGTCGGTCATTTATTTGGCAATAACGTTACCCACATTGGTGTTAAACAAGGAGCCTATTTAAGATCGTTTGTCTACACCTTCATTGAACTCTTCTCACCAACGCTCACCAAAAAAATTGTTGAGCAGGCAATGAGCGATAAACCAGAAACTTACGAGATTTAATACTTCAGAAAAGGTGCCAATTGAATTAGCAGTAAATGGTGCCTCGGGGCGGACTCGAACCGCCACGCCTTGCGGCACCGGATTTTGAGTCCGGCACGTCTACCAATTCCATCACCGAGGCAGGTGTTTGCAGTGGAAATTCTGCTTAATTTGATACTTTCTTACTGCTAAGAGATGAGAGTGTAACAAAAATTGGCTTGCTAACGCCTACCTTGGGTGCAGAACCCCTTAAAATAGCGTCTTATAGCCAAATTATTAAAAGGACTTACCCGTATGGCCGGCCACTCGAAATGGGCCAATATTCAGCACCGCAAAGGTCGTCAAGACGAAAAACGCGGCAAGATTTGGACCAAACTCATTAAAGAAATTACTGTTGCCGCCAAACTCGGTGGCGGCGATCTTGCAACCAATCCGCGCCTACGTTTAGCAGTTGATAAAGCCAAAGACTCCAATATGCCGAATGACAATGTGCAAAGAGCCATTCAACGCGGCACTGGCACCTTGGAAGGCGTGAACTACGAAGAGATTCGTTATGAAGGTTATGGTTTCAATGGCGCTGCCATTATTGTGGATTGCTTGACCGATAATCGCACCCGTACGGTTGCTGAAGTGCGCCATGCTTTTAATAAGAATGGTGGCAATATGGGAACCGAAGGTTCAGTTGCTTTTCTATTTAAGCACTGCGGTCAAATGCTATTTGCGCCAGGTACCAATGAAGATCAACTGATGGAAGTTGCTTTAGATGCTGGCGCTGATGATGTTATTAGCCATGATGATGGATCGCTAGAGGTCTTAACACCTGTACCAGATTTTGGCAAAGTTCAAGATGCAATTACAAAAGCAGGTTTGAAGGCAGAACTTGCAACTGTTGCCATGCGTCCAGAGACTGAGATTACGCTTGAAGGTGATCAAGCAGAAAGCATGCAGAAATTACTCGATGCCCTTGAAAACCTTGATGATGTTCAAGAAGTCTTTACCAACGCTGCTTTTTAAACC
>CALQED020000193.1 GCA_943329505.2 Polynucleobacter meluiroseus
AATAAATAGCTTCGTATTGATTTTTTAGGCTCAAGAATAGAGCCGCTTGTGTAAGACAATAAATGAGCACCTTAACAAAAAAAGTAGACTTCAAAATCAACTCGTCTGGAGCTCAAAGAATAATGACGTTCAACGTGTCTTCGCGAGTTTATTAATGCGACTCAGCAACATTTTGAAAATTCCGTCGTTCGGCAATAAAGGCCTCAACGACAATAGGATCATATGAGGTGCCGCTATTCGTAATAATTTCGCTATACGCCTCTTCTATGGTCCAGCCTTTCTTATAAGGTCGGTCGCTAATCAACGCATCAAACACATCAGCCACCGCCATAATACGAGCCTCAATTGGTATGTCTTCACCTTGTAGATTTCTGGGATAGCCTGAGCCATCCCATTTCTCATGGTGAGAGCCCGCTACTTTAATGGCCGTTGAAATTAACGCCATCTCAATCTCTTCTGACTGAGATGCTGCCAAGATAGACTCGCCTATCATTGGGTGGCTATTTGCTAACTCTCTTTCTTCTTTTGTGAATCGCCCTTGTTTGTTGAGGATGTGATCGGGTATGCCGACCTTACCCAGGTCATGTAGTGGCGCAACCTTCACTAATCTCTCAATGTGCTCTGCAGTTAGCGTCTGACAATGATGCCCCATGCTTTTGAGGCGATTTGCTAAGAGGCCAACATATTTTTGAGTGCGCATGATATGGCTGCCAGTCTCATTATCTTTGGCCTTTGCCATAGCATTTAGAGCGGTCAGCATTTGATTTTCTCGAATAACAATCGTATGTTTAGCAGACTCTAAATTAAGAAGATAGTTCGTCATTGGCTTGGCCACTGTCCATTTCACAACTGGGATAGTAATGAGCGTAAGCAAAATCACATCCAACACTACAGAGCCTAGGTGAGATAGCCCTTCAAAGACAGGTAATACAAGCATAATCAAGGCTTCACCCAGACAAATACTGGCAACTAAAACAAAATTCAGTCTTTTAATTGGGTTGTATTTTTTAGTCATTGATCCACCTTATTCGATACTTGGGCCAAAAAACCAATAGGCGATATCTATTATTCGGATATTACGCCTCTTTATTGGCTATGCAGGCAGACAAGTACTTTTCGGCTGGGCGCTGTCTAGGTAGCTGTTCAGCAAGCAGACACGTTGGGTGTACTAGTGTTGTCTGAGACAGATGATGCCTTCTGCTCAGGGACTTTCCATCACTTGTGTCAGGTGTACGCATTCCAGCGTGGGTTGCGGTGATTAATTTAAGCAGTCCGCCTTCTCTAAGTTCAAGAGGCTTGTTTTTCTCTCTAAGCCACCTGCATAGCCCGTCAGGCTACCGTTCGCACCAATGATTCGATGGCATGGGACCACGATGCTCCAGGGGTTTTTTCCGATCGCAGCGCCTACGGCACGCACTGCCTGCGGGTTTTTGATCCGCTTCGCCAATTCGCCGTAGCTGGTTGTTTGTCCAAAGGGAATCAGCCGTAGTTCTCGCCAAACCGATTGTTGAAACTCGGTTCCCCAGGGAGTTGAAAGAGGAGCTTTGAATTCACGCAGAGTGCCTTCGAAATAAGATTGAATTTCGCTAGCGCACTGGTCTAACCATTTTTGAGAGCGCACCGCTTGCCAATGCGTTATGTCTGGGTGATGTCGTTGATTCTCAAACCATAGTCCCTTGATCCCGTCATCACTGGCTGCGATGAGGATCTGACCGAGGGGTGAGCTTATGCGCTTGTATTGATATGTCATCAAGATGGTCCATGCCAAAGATTCTTATTTAGTTGATTTAAAACCTTTTCTATTCGCTCAGCTTGGTCGCTGGTCACCGCTTAGTCGAGCTTGGTGCTCGTCCGTTTAAGGATGACAGAATAAAAATCACTTTCCTCGGCGAGCATGGTGCTGAGCTCCTTCGGGGAGCTCACAGAGACGTCCATCGCCAGACTTTCAATCTTCTTCTGAATGTGGCCATCTTTTTGTATCTCAGCCAAAGCGCGATTGAGTTTGGCGACAACGTCGGGTGGCGTGTTGGTTGGAGCGAACATAGCCGTCCAGGTTCGGATACCAAAATTCGGCACGCCACCTTCTGCAACGGTAGGAATATTATTCAAGGTACTACTGCGCTCGGGTCCTGTGGTCGCGATGAGTTTGATTCGACCGTCTTTGACCTGCTCCATCATATTGCCTACTAAGGATGTGATCATGACATCGACGCGTCCCGCAACGAGATCATTGAGAGCTACACCAGCACCTTTGTAGGGGATGTGGAGCATGTTGATCTTGGCGGCATCATTTAGCGCCTCCGCGGCTAAATGCTGAGCCGAGCCGTTTCCCGAAGAGGCAAAATTCACCTTGCCTGGATTCGCTTTTGCATACCTTACGAGTTCACTAACACTATTGATCCCAATGTTGGCGGCAACTAAGACGCCCATGGATTGGGTGGTCGCTAATGAGACGGGTTGCAGGTCTTTCAGCACGTCATAGGTCGGCGTTTTATGTAAAAGCGGTGTGATCACAGTGGCGGGCGTGCCCCAAAACAAGGTGTAGCCGTCCGGAGCCGCTTTAATGACTGATTCCGTGCCAATGAGTGTGCCAGCACCTGCGCGGTTTTCGACCAAAACGGGCTGACTAAGCTTGGTGCCAAGTTCCTGGGCAAAAAATCGGGCCACAATGTCGGTAGGCCCGCCCGGCGCATAGGCCACGACGATGCGAATGGGTTTGTTGGGATAGTCTGGGCTGGCAGAGACTTGCTGAGCGGCCCAAAGCGGCAACATTGCAAGTGCGGCGCGGGTGATTATTTTTTGAATGTTCATCTTGGTCTCCTTTGTAGGGCATTGTACGGAATGTGTCGGGCTCCTATTTTGGCGAGGGCGATCTGCGGTGAATGCTTTGCTAGGGATAATTTCGATCTTCTGGTGGCCCGGGACGGAATCGACCGGGGCCTGAGGATGTCAGCTCCTAGCCAACCAGCTTATAAAAAGCCCAAGCTAAATTTAAAATGACTAGGGTGATGAGTGTATAGAACGTAAGCTTCATACCCATTACGCGTTTACTGAAATCTGGCGGCGGAATATGCATGCCTTTAGCGTGAATCAAGCGCCCGATAATTAGAGTGATGCCGGGGACAGCGACCACCCACCAAGGCGCAGCATTTAATTCAAGGCAAGCAATCAAGATGATCCCAAAAGGAACATACTCCGCAAAGTTACCTTGAGTACGAATTGCTCTTTCTAGATCTTCGTGACCACCACTTCCTAGGCCAACCTTATTCTTTCTTCTAAGACCAATAACTGCAAAAGATAGCCTAATGAAGATGATGGTTAATACGGAGGCAACGATTGAGGTGACTAATAGCATTCAGGGCTCCCAAGAGAATTCCTAAATCATAATCAGAAAATGAAAAAACCACCCGAATGAACTGACCCCATAAAGTTGGACA
>CALQED020000194.1 GCA_943329505.2 Polynucleobacter meluiroseus
ATCTGTTTTTTCACCCACAATCACAATCTGGCGTACCGACTGACCTTCTTCGGTTGCGCTCCAGATTTTTCGAGTAAGGCGACAGACATACTCCAACTTGTCGCTCACATTGCTATGAAAATCAATACGCGCCATATGGATTAATTGACTTACTTTTGCTCAAGCAAGTAATTCACCAGCAATGGCACTGGACGTCCAGTAGAGCCCTTAGCGGCACCACTCTTCCAAGCAGTCCCTGCAATATCCAAGTGGGCCCATTTGTACTTCTCAGTAAAGCGTGACAAGAAGCAAGCTGCTGTCACGCTTCCTGCGGGACGTCCACCGATATTTGCAACATCGGCAAAGTTTGATTTAAGTTGCTCATGGTAGGCCGCATCTAAAGGCAAGCGCCACACTGTGTCCAGTGAATCGTGGCCTGCCTTGGTTAAGGCGTTTACCAAATCATCATCATCTGAAAATAAGCCACTATGAACATGGCCCAATGCAATCACACAAGCGCCGGTTAAGGTTGCAATATCGATCACAGCTTTAGGTTTGAAGCGCTCCACATAGGTGAGTGCATCACATAAAATTAAACGGCCTTCTGCATCGGTATTCAGAATCTCAATCGTTTGACCTGACATGCTCTTAACAATATCGCCTGGACGAGTAGCTCTTCCTGATGGCATGTTCTCGCAAGTCGGCACAACGCCAATCACATTTTTCTTAAGCTTCATCAAGGCTGCTGCGTATAAGGTGCCTATGACAGATGCCGCACCACACATGTCGTACTTCATCTCATCCATAGCTTCACCAGGCTTTAATGAGATACCGCCGGTGTCAAAGGTAATACCCTTTCCCACCAATACCACTGGAGCCTCTCCCGCTTTACCACCCTGGTGGCGCATCACAATAAATTGCGGGGGAGTTTCAGAGCCCTTGGCAACCGATAAGAATGAGCCCATGCCTAAGGCTTCTATTTGCTTTAGACCTAAAACCTCTACCTTCAAATTGGTTTTCTTAGCTAAACCTTGCGCTGTCTTACCCAAATAAGTAGGGGTGCAAATATTAGGCGGAAGATTACCCAAGTCTTTGGCCAAATGCATGCCCTCTACCATGGCACTACCTTGCTCAATCGCTTCTTTTAATGCTGCTGTGCAAGCTGCATTGCCCGCGAAGATTAAATGCTTGAAAGAATCTGGCTTGTCCTTTACCTTAAATTTCATGGTGGGTTGACGCACACCAAAACGATAAGCATGATCACCAGCATATTGAATCGTGAGGCGCACTTCTTGCGCAATCATCTCGGAGGTTTTAGATAGCGTAAAACTTGGAGCAAACCACAGTGCATTCTCAATAGATCCGCCGCTTAAGGCTTTTAATCCTGCACGTGCGACTTTAGAGAAAGTCGTCAAACTGCGATCAGCAGCCATTTTAAGATCGCCCATGCCGAGCAATAAGACCCGTTTTGCTTTTACCGCATTAGCAGGCCAAGATTTATCTGCTCTGAGCAAACACACGCTTGCTTGTTTGCCATCTAGATCGCCCAAGACAGCCGCATGACTTACGGAGCCACCCAGCAAGAGATCTAACTCGGTCAACAGACCGGACTTGCTTTTATTGCCCTTATTACTGATCAGTCCATCAAAGTCAGCTTGGGAGTAGCCTAAAACGAGGCAATCGGTATTTTGAGTCAATAAGCTTTTTAGGCTCGATGAGAGCTGTTTTGCGCTTTGCAGGTCAGCTTGAGGGAAAATCTTAGTGCTAAATTGAATTGTCATAATCTATTACGGGGTCTATTACGATCTTTAGAGTCAGTTTAAGGGGTGAAAGATATAAATTTAGGATGTTTATCCATTATCCTCCGACATGAGATTAACCTATTTTTCCCACATCAAAATAAGCTCTTTAAACCCCCTTAGACCCCCTCAGAACTGCGCCTGATAGACCCATAACCCCCATGATTTTCAAAGAAGCCCTGCGCCGCGAACTTAGCTTTACTACAGGCGGAGTCTTTTTGGTCCTAGTCACCATTATGGTCACCACCCTGGTGATCCGTATTTTGGGATATGCCGCCAATGGCACTGTGAATGCTGAGGATGCTCTAGTACTCATCGCTCTGGCTACCTTAGGCTACCTTGCCGTTCTATTAACTGTTTCGCTTTTTGTCGCCACCTTAATCGTTTTGGTGCGCTGGTACAAAGACTCAGAAATGATCGTTTGGTTTGCGAGTGGCTTAAGCATCAGCAATTTGATCCGACCTGTCTTACAGTTTGCTACCCCCATTATCATCATCATTGCTTTGTTAGCGCTCTTTGTGTGGCCTTGGGCCAACCGCGAGACCACACTTATTAGTCAACGCTTTCAACAACGCGATGACGTATCCATGATTAGTGCCGGACAATTTAAAGAATCGGCTAGAGCCGAGCGCGTCTTTTTTATTGAAGAATTAGATCTTGATAAAAGTGAAGTGAAAAATATTTTTGTGGCTGATAACAAAAATGGTCGTTTGAGCATTGCAGTGGCATCTACTGGATTTATTGAAAACTCCGAAGGAGGAGAAAAATCGATTGTCCTTAAGAATGGACGTCGCTATGAGGGTCAACCTACTGCGCCCGATTTTAGGATCCTAGAGTTTAATGATTACTCCACAAAGATTCGGAGTAAAGAAACATTAGCGCCAGCCCCACGTGATCGAGAAAAAAGTGTTACTGAATTACTAAACGATACTAACTCTGGGGCATTAAACGCCAATCGCGCAGAACTACTTTGGCGCATTGGGCTACCACTCATGGCTCTAGGCTTGGTACTCATCGCGATTCCGCTAGCCTATGTCAATCCTCGCCTAGGAAACTATACCGCGATGTTCTATGCAGTCCTGATTTACTTAATCTATAGCAACCTACTTAACCTCACACAGAACTTTGTCAGTCAAGGTAAGTTCAGCGTATTTGTTGGCATTTGGCCTATCCATCTCTTAGCGCTTTTGATTGCGACGGTATTAATTCGGAATCGTATTAACCCATCCGTGAAGTGGTGGCGTCGTCAACTCCCCGCCCTCTTTACCAACAAATGAAACTGCTCTTTCCCTTTATCTATGAGCGGTATCTAGCCAAACAGATTTATGTGGCGTTTGGTTTTATTTTATTTGCGCTAGTCGCCCTATTTTTATTCTTTGATATCTTGAGCGAGTTGGGTTCAGTTCAAGGTGGCTATACCCTACCCCTTGCTTTGTTGCATGTCCTACTCAAAGCCCCAAGTCGCATCTCAGAAATCATTCCGATTGCTGCCTTAATAGGCAGTATTTATGTCTTTGCGATGCTAGCAAGTCAGTCAGAATTCACGATTTTACGTATCGCAGGATTAGACGTAAAACGTGGCTTGATTGCCCTCACTAAGATTTCATTACCACTTGTAGTGCTGACCCTCATCATGAGTGAATGGGCTGGTCCATATAC
>CALQED020000195.1 GCA_943329505.2 Polynucleobacter meluiroseus
GGCAAAATGAAGATCAACTACGTTTTGTATTGCGCGAAGGGCGCAAGCGCCAAATCCGCAGAATGTGTGAAATGGTAGGCCTCAAAGTTATTGGCCTCAAGCGCGTCAGAATAGGTCGTATATCCCTGGGCCCACTTCCGCCAGGACAATGGCGATTTTTACGGCCAGAAGAACAATTCTAGACAAGCTCCCCCGCTTATAATTGCGTCCGAACTAGATTAATAAGCGCAGAATTACCATCGATACCACAACCTCCAGCACCCCAGCCGCAGAAGTATTGAGACGTCGCAGCTTTGCCATCATCTCCCACCCAGATGCAGGTAAAACTACGCTGACTGAAAAGCTATTGCTATACGCGGGTGCAATCCAAATTGCAGGAAGCGTTAAAGCCCGAAAAGCTAGTAGGCATGCAACCTCTGACTGGATGGAAATTGAAAAGCAGCGCGGCATCTCCGTAGCAAGTTCTGTGATGCAGATGGAATATCGTGACTGCATTATTAATCTACTAGATACGCCCGGACACCAAGACTTTTCTGAAGATACCTATCGCGTGTTAACGGCTGTTGATTCTGCTTTGATGGTGATTGATGCGGCCAATGGCGTGGAATCACAAACCTTGCGCTTATTAGAAGTTTGCCGCGCTCGTAATACGCCTATCGTTACCTTTATCAATAAGATGGATCGCGAAGTAAAACCGCCCATGGAACTCATGGATGAGATTGAATCTGCGCTTGGCATTGAAGTGGTTCCATTTACCTGGCCGGTAGGCATGGGTAAATCCTTTGCTGGTGTAATTGATATTGCTAACATGCGGATGCGCATGTTTAAGGCTGGGGAAGATCGCGTAACCGAAGATTCTCATGCGGTAGTGGATGTGAATGATCCGGCCCTCAAAGAGCGACTTGGCACGGACCTAGAAAATGCTTTAGCAGAAGTTGCATTAATTAAAGAAGCGATGCCTGCGTTTAACCGCGAGGCATTCTTAGCTGGTCATCAGTCCCCCGTATTCTTTGGCTCAGCCATCAATAACTTTGGTGTTCGTGAAATTCTCAATACCTTAGTTGAGCTGGCGCCATCACCAGGCTCACGCAAAGCATTACAACGCGAAGTGAGTCCTGCAGAAAATAAATTCTCGGCGGTGGTCTTCAAAATTCAAGCCAATATGGATCCTGCTCATCGTGACCGTGTTGCCTTTTTACGAATTTGCTCTGGCCACTTTTTGCGCGGCATGAAACTCAAGATTTGCCGTAATGGTAAAGAAATTCGCACTAACAATGCGCTCTCATTCTTATCGCAACGACGTGACATCTTGGATGAAGCATTCCCCGGCGACATCATTGGGCTGCCCAATCATGGACTTTTACGCTTAGGTGATACTCTTACTGAAGGTGAGCAGCTTCAATTTACTGGGCTACCATTTTTTGCTCCTGAAATTTTCCGCATGGTTGAATCTGCTGATCCATTGCGCTCAAAGCAACTGAGAATGGGTTTAATGCAACTCGGAGAAGAAGGTGCCATTCAGGTCTTTAGACCCATGGCGGGTGGCACGATGTTGCTGGGTGCTTTTGGTCAATTGCAGTTTGAAGTAGTAAGTCATCGCCTGCAAACAGAATATGGTGCCGAAGTACGCTTACTTCCTGCTCGTTACAACCTGGCTCGCTGGGTTAGCTCAGACGATCCTGTCGCCCTGAAAAAATTTACGCAAGAGAATATTCATCGCATGGCAGAAGACGTTGTTGGTGCTTCTGTATTTCTGGCTTCTCACAAATCAGAATTAGATGTTGCTCAACAGCGCTGGGAATCGATTCAATTCCACGCCCTTAGAGAGCATGCTGGCCTCATTTATCAATCAGCCTTGGCCGGCTAAAAAACGGTGTTGATTAGCGCGCTGGATTGCAGTTGAAAACAGCCACTAAAGAGGAGTCGGAGTTTTTGAAAGATGCAGTCTTGCCATATTGTGCGCAGTAAGCGTTTGCTTTCTGAGTAAGTTGCTCAATGGATTCGCCGCTACTGTTCAGAAAAGTGACATGATTAGCGTCTGAGGCATCCGTGTAGACGGCTGCGCAACCTATTAATGCAATGCTGAATAGGGCCATCAATAGATATGTCTTCACTTGCTCCCTTTTAACTTTTTCATAATGAGTTTGGTTACATTGGCAGCAAACGGCTTGTATATCAAAACGCAAATAATGGCCACAGGATAGGCTATAGCCCATACCCCAAACCACGCTGCATAGAAGTTATCTTCTGGCCCAATGCGCACAAGGGTGATTGCTAGAGTAATGCTTGAGGACATTAAAAAGCCCATCACCACAGAAAAGATAAAGTCGGATAAATTCATCATCCCTCAATCATAGCGCCTGATCTTTTTAGCTGTTATGCTGGACCGTGATCACTATCTTGCGCCCTCTATAGGGGAATCTTTTGGATACCACTCCTAGATTTATCACTTCACTCTAGGAATCAGTATGGCTGCAGGCCAAAACCAAAAAAACAGAAAAAACGATCCCATGCTCACAAAAACAGGCAAAACACGCCTAGGGCCTCTTAATCCCGCTCAGCTCACCAAACTCATGGAGACTAGCACCAAGCCCAAAGAGAAAAGTAAAATTTTGCGAGCGCTAACTAAGTTAAAAATTGTTCCAGCATAAATATCAAGCCCCGTTTATCGGGGCTTTTTTATAGCTTAGGTACCCCAGCAATAGTCACTTGCTTTATTTATTTAAGGTCGCACTTCTGATTTTTCGATGAATCGTAAAATAAAACGGGATTGAGGGGCTGTAATATACAAACTCTGAACATGAAATCGCCTATTTATATTCAAGCCATCTACATTGCACCTGCAGCAGGAATGCCAATGGCGTCTTTGCAACATGCAGAGCTAATCCCTACGGGCATCCAAGGGGATCGCTATGCAAACGATACTGGAGCTTATTCACAGACACTTCCAAGCAAAATCCGCCACATCAGTTTGATTACACAAGCCGGAATTGAGATTGCTAATGAATGGTTGATGACGTGTAATGAACCTAGCTTTACTGGTGCGCAAACACGCAGAAATATTGTGCTCGCCAATATGAGTGCCGATCAACTGAACAGTCTCGTGGGCCAAACATTTAAGCTGGGAAAGCTTGTTTTAAAAGGAACCGAGCTATGCACCCCATGCCAAAGGCCTGCTCAACTGCTCAGTAAGCCTAATTTTATGGATGCCTTCGAAGGTCGCGGAGGTTTACGCGCAGAAATATTGCACATCAGCAACATCTCGGTGGGGGATGAACTTCTTTTTGGCGCCCATGGGATCCATGATTAACCCTCGCGGATGACCCCTCAAGAAGTAAACGAAAATGTATTACTCCCTTATGATTAGACCATGACAAAAACCCGCTTCTGCTTAGTGCGCCATGGTGAAACCGACTGGAATGTCGAGCGCCGA
>CALQED020000196.1 GCA_943329505.2 Polynucleobacter meluiroseus
ATTAGCAAGGGTGACTCAGTCATGTCTATGTTTGCTGAATAAGCCAAAAAAGCGGCTTTACCCCGTTTTTTGGCAGTTCTGATGCGTTTTTTGAGCATTTGTAGGCAAATATCTCCATTCCCACGATATAATCGAAGGCTTTTCTGTTTGGTCGCGAACGGAAATTAACCTTAACTAGGGAATTTAATATGAAAGTTGTAGCCTTTGAAAGAAGCGTACAGGGAACGGGTGCGAGCCGCCGTCTGCGCAATTCCGGAAAAACTCCGGGTATCGTTTACGGTAGTAAAGATCCAGCCTTGGTCATTGAGTTAGACCATAACGCCTTATTCCATGCTCTCCGTAAGGAAGCATTCCACTCCTCCATTTTGGATTTGGAAATCAGTGGCAAAACACAAAAAGTGTTGTTGCGCGATTACCAAATGCATCCATTCAAGCCATTGGTTTTGCACATTGACTTCCAGCGCGTATCCGCAACTGAGAAGGTGCATATGCGCATTCCATTGCACTTCACTAATGCTGAAACTTCGGCTGCAGTGAAATTGCAAGGTGCTGTGATTAGCCACATCCTCAATGACCTCGAAATTTCTTGCTTACCTGCAGACTTACCAGAGTTTATTGAAGTGGACTTGAGCAAAGTTGAAGTGGGTCACTCCATTCACGCTAAAGACGTTGCATTGCCAAAAGGTGTTAGCTTGGTATTGCACGTTGAACAAGAAAATCCAGTGATTGCCAATGCGCGTATTCCAGCAGTTAAGGCCGCTGAAACCGAAGAAGCTGCTCCAGCTGCAGCTGCTCCAGCAGCCGCTCCTGCTGCTGATGCAAAGGATAAGGCTTAATTTATTTAGGCCCCTGTTTGCGAAAGAAAGCCCGCGCAAGCGGGCTTTCTTTTTATGTCTCTCATCTTTTTGTAGAAATCACTTTATATCTTTAAACTCTGCATATGACAAAATTAATTGTTGGCCTTGGGAATCCTGGTGATGAACACGAAAAAGATCGGCACAATGCCGGCTTCTGGTTCGTCGATGCCCTGGCAAAACAATTAAACACTCGCTTTGAAGTAGAAAAACGCTTCCACGGAAAAGTAGCAAAAGCGAAATGGGAAGGTGAAGATCTCTTCCTTCTCAAGCCAAACACTTACATGAACCTCAGCGGTCAATCTGTTGGCGCGCTTTGTCGCTTTCATAAAATGACACCGACCGATATTTTAGTGGTACAAGATGAGCTTGATCTCAAGCCGGGAACAGCTCGTATTAAGCTAGGCGGGGGTACGGGTGGTCACAATGGCTTAAAAGATATTCAAGCGCACCTTGGCACCCTTGATTATTGGAGACTGCGCCTAGGGATCGGCCACCCAAGAGATTTAGCAGGTGATGGCCGGCCGATGGATGTCGCAGACTATGTTTTACGAAAGCCCCTAGTAACAGAACAAAAAATGATTGATGCCAGCATTGAAAATGGCCTGCAAATCTTGCCGCTATTTTTGAAGGGTGACACTCAAGCCGCGATGCTAGAGCTGCACTCCAAAGGCTAGGCTGCTCAATTAAACTGAACTCGCCTTTTTGACAGCAGTTAATAGCTTGAACTTCACCATTAACTGATCTTGAGTTTCTGTGTGATCAGGATTGAACGGTATGCAATCTACCGGACAAACCTGTCGGCACTGGGGTGCATCGTAGTGACCCACACACTCAGTGCACTTATTCGGATCAATCTCATAAATCTCTAAGCCCATATAAATAGCATCATTAGGGCATTCTGGCTCGCACACATCGCAATTGATGCATTCGTCAGTGATCATTAAAGCCATTTTTACTCGGCAGCCTTACTTGGGATTTTTGTTAGCTGTAGCAATCTTTTTAACAAGCCATTTTTCTACTGATGGGAAAACAAACTTACTCACATCGCCACCCATTGAAGCAATCTCACGCACAAAAGTACCCGAGATGAATTGATACTGATCAGATGGGGTTAAGAACAAAGTTTCTACATCAGGCAATAGATAGCGGTTCATACCTGCCATCTGGAATTCATATTCGAAGTCAGATACGGCGCGTAAGCCACGTACGATCACGCGGGCATTATGATCGCGGGCAAAATCCTTCAATAGACCATCAAAGCCAACGACCTTGACATTGGAATAATGTCCAAGAACTTCTTTAGCAATCGCAATGCGCTCATCTAAAGCGAAAAAAGGATGCTTACTCCGACTTGAGGCAACGCCAACGATCAATTCGCTAAAGATGCTAGAGGCACGACGAACCAAGTCCTCGTGTCCACGTGTAAAGGGATCAAATGTTCCTGGGTATACAGCGACAGTCATAATTCTCCTAAGGCTTTATCAGCTACAGGCAAGAGTTTAGTCCCTTCCGCTACGAAATAGACAAGCTTTTACTTGTCCAGCCTCTAAGTATTTTCCACAATGCCAGCCCGGCAGTAGCGCTTCTACCTCTTCGCGAGGTCGATTTGCGGGAAATTCCACATAAATTCCTCCGCCCTTTGCATCATCACATATTCGGCCAGCTTCACTCACGGCACGATCAAATAATGTCGCATCCTGAAAAGGGGGATCAATAAAGATTAAATGAACAGAATGATCAGCCTGCTGCTTTAGAAGCTCCAAGCTATCTCGATGCAAAATTTCTATCACTCCAGATACAGGAGATGACTGTAAAGAAGAAAAATTGGCCAGGAGATTAGCGTGTACTTTTTTATCTTTGTCTACTAGCAAGACAAAATCAGCACCACGAGAGGCAGCCTCAAAGCCAAGCGCGCCTGTACCAGCAAACAAGTCCAAACAACGCAAGCCGGTTAAATCTTGGCCAAGCCAGTTAAACACCGTTTCACGAATACGATCCGTCGTAGGACGAAGACCAGGTAAATCTAAAACACTTAATAAGCGACTTCTCCAAGTGCCGCCAATAATGCGCACTTTTTTAGGCGGCTGCGCCTTGAGAGATTTCGTTTTATTTATTTTGAGACCCCAAGACCACGATCCTCATGCGATCCATTGCAAGATATTTTTGAAAGGCTGCAGTAACTTGTTCCAGGGTAACGGCTTCAACTTGTTTAGTCCAAGTTTCCATCGTATCAAGAGGTAATTCATTCCATGCGATAGAAGAGACGTTATCCAATAATTTACGATTGTTATCAATGCGTAAGGGGTAACCATTGATCAAATTGGCTTTGGCTGCACCAAGCTCACTAACCGTTGGGCCATCAGCAATAAATTGCGCAATCGTATTGCTCAGCACCTCAAGCGCTAAGGCGCCCTGATTACTCTTGGTTTGTAAGCCCGCCTGAAAGATTCCCGTCTCCTTACCCGGAGCGAAATAACTAAATACGCTATAGGCAAGACCGCGCTTTTCTCGCACCTCTGACATCAAGCGCGATACAAATCCACCGCCGCCTAAAACATAGTTGCCCACCAATAG
>CALQED020000197.1 GCA_943329505.2 Polynucleobacter meluiroseus
ATAAAAGATGGTGCTGGATGCAAGTCATAAGAGCGGCCTGCTTTAACAACCTGTCCAGGAATGGTATGACCAACAATCATCGCTAGCTGCTGAGCTAAGCCCAATACCTTAGAAAGATCTAAACCGGTGTCATAGCCCATCGCATCGAGCATATGAATCGCATCTTCACTAGAAATATTTCCACTAGCACCAGGCGCATAAGGACAGCCCCCTAGGCCTCCAAGTGATCCATCAAACCGAACTACCCCCGCTTGAACTGCTGCAAGAACATTTGCTAGACCCATGCCTCTAGTGTTATGAAAATGGAAAGTGAATTGCAGATCAGGAAACATTCTTTGCATTGATTGAGCCATCTGCGCGACTTGAGCTGGATGAGCCATGCCAGTGGTATCGCAAATTGTTAATCCACGAACTCCTAGATCAGCAAAACGTTGAGCGAACTCCTCTACGACCTCTTGTGGAACTACACCCTCCATGGGGCAACCAAAGCTAGTGGATAAAGAAACATTAATGGGTACCTTGCCATCTACAAATCGAATGACTTCGGCTAAGCCCGAAAAACTTTTTTCTCTGGTCATCCGAAGATTGGCGAGGTTATGGGTTTCAGAAGTTGACATCACCAGATTGAACTCATCAGCACGCGACTCTAATGCTCGCTCTGCTCCGCGTAAATTCGGGACGAGTACGGTGTACTCCACTCCAGGAACTCGCTGGATTTTTCCCATCACTTCCTCAGCGTCTCTTAGCATCGGTATCGCCTTAGGAGATGTGAATGAAGTGACCTCTATTTTTGCAAAACCACACTCACTGAGTCCATCAATCAACTTCACTTTATCATCAGTTGCAATAAAGTTTGGCTCAATCTGGAATCCATCTCTGGTCACAACATCATTGAAATATATTCTTTTCATCGTATTTTCTTATTGAGTAAAGGCAATGCCCCGCTGTTTTAAGCTAGCAATTTGATTATGGTTTAACCCAATCTCTTGCAATATTTCATCGGTATTTTGACCAATATTGGGTGCTAAAGTTTTGATCGAGCCAGGGGTGCGTGATAATTTTGGAAGAATGCCAGGTACTTGAAGGCTGCTGCCATCTTGCATTTGGATAGTTTGAATATTTTCGCGAGCCTTATAGTGCGGATCATTGGCAATATCTGCTACGGTATAAATACGACCCGCAGGCACTGAAACTGCATCGAGTATCTCTAGAGCCTGATCAGTACTGAGTGTTTTGGCCCACTCACCAATTGCAGCATCTAACTCTACTACCCGCTTCACACGACCTTCATTATTTTCTAATTGGGGATCGCTAGCGAAGTCATCGCGACCAATCGCTTTCATAAGACGCTTAAAGATACTATCTCCATTGCCAGCAATTAATACATAGCCACCATCACCACAAAGATAGGCATTGGTTGGGGCAATACCAGGCAGGGCACTCCCTGCAGCCTGCCTCACTTCACCAAAGGCGCTGTACTCCGGTAGTAAACTTTCCATGCAATTGAATACCGCCTCATACAGTGCAATATCAATCACCTGACCCTTGCCACTGCGCTGACGTTCTTGAAGGGCTAATAAGATTCCAATCACGCCATGTAATGAAGCTAAGGTGTCGCCAATACTGACGCCGACTCGCACGGGCACTCTTCCCGGTTCGGCAGTTAAGTGACGCAAACCACCCATCGCCTCAGCAACCACTCCAAAACCAGGCTTATCTCGATAAGGGCCAGTCTGTCCATATCCGCTAATGCGCAGAATGATCAATCTCGGATTGAGTAAAAGTAATTTTTCTGGATCTAGGCCCCAACCCTCTAATGTCCCAGGGCGAAAATTTTCAATCAAAATATCTGCTTCTGTCACTAGCGTTCTGACAATATCTTGTGCTTCAGTCTGTCGCAAATCTAAAGACAGTGAACGCTTATTTCTAGATTGCACTTGCCACCAGACTGAAGTGCCATCTTTCAGTAAGCGCCACTTACGCAAAGCATCGCCCACTTTAGGAGGCTCAATCTTGACAACATCGGCGCCAAAATCAGCCAATGTTTTAGCTGCAAATGGGCCTGCAATCAGTTGCCCCATTTCAATTACCTTTAATCCTGCAAGTGGTTCCATCCGACATCTCCATCTATCTCAATCTTCAATGCCTACAAAATAATCCCACTTTGGGCGCTTGGGAATTGCTATGAATCATGAGAGCCTTCTCATTTTGCGAAGGCTTGGCTAGAATAGGGTCATGAAACCCCAAATTAACCCAGCCAGAGTCGACTTTGTTACCCTCAAGCTGTTTTGCGCTATCGCCCAATCCGGCAGTATTACCAAAGGTGCCAATGAATGTAGCCTTGCTTTGTCAGCAGCTAGCAGAAGAATGTCTGAACTAGAAGACACCGTCGGCCTCATGCTTTTGGATAGATCTGCCAAAGGTGTCACCCTCACCCAAGCTGGTCATGCAGTCATGCAGCATGCATTGAGGCTGTTTCAAGGTTTTGAACAATTTAGTAATGAATTAGCCGAATACACAAAAGGGATTAAAGGGCATGTGCGCTTATGGGCAAATATGTCATCCCTCACTGAATTCCTACCATCTGCCTTGGCTAGCTTTTTAAAGCAGCACCCTGAAATCCAAGTGGAAGTCGAGGAACAGTTAAGTGGTGACATTGTCAAAGCACTGCTCGATGGCATCGCAGATATAGGCGTATTAGCCGATGGAGCCCCTACAGCAGGACTCCATACCAGCATTATTGGCCATGATGAACTGGTAATCGTTTGTAGCAAATCCCATCCCATTCGAAACAAAAAGCGTATTACATTTGAGGAATGTCTAAGCTATGACTTTGTTGGCCTAAACCGTGGCAGCTCTTTGCTAGAGCTCACTTCTCGACAAGCAGAAAAACTGGGCAAGCAAATGCAGCTGCGTATTCAGGTAAGAAGCTATGATGCGATGTGCCAAATGATTGCAGTCAATTTAGGCATTGGCGTTTTACCGCTTCAAGCCTGTGCGCCACAAATTAAAGCCATGGGTCTAAAGGCAATCCCGTTAGAAGATACATGGGCCAAACGCAATCTTCTTCTAGCAATGAAAATTGATGGCTATCAATCCCCAGCCTGCACCCTCTTGAGAGATCACCTGCTTGGGCATGGGTTGTAAGCCCTTCACCCTCAAGACATAGGAAGTTGATTGAATCACTTAAAATAATATTCAATATTGTGCATCTCATTAATTAAAAGGAAAGCAAATGAGCCTCGTAGAAAAACTGAAGGGGCGTTATGCCACAAAGAAAATGGATTCTAGTAAAACTGTTCCACAAGAAACGGTAGAAGAAATTCTTGAAGCTGTCAGACTAACAGCTAGCTCAAGTGGATTACAGCCTTATGAATTAATTGTCATCACCAATTCCGAGCTCCGTGAAAAAATTAA
>CALQED020000198.1 GCA_943329505.2 Polynucleobacter meluiroseus
GAGAGAAAAGGCGTTAAATTGTATTTAGTACTTGATGGCGTTCATTATGAATGCATGGTTCTGAGTCCATTAGGCGCTGAGTTACAACGCCGTATGCCAGTTAAGCTGCCACCAGACACTTCGAAATTGGTGATGTCTCCGATGCCAGGTTTATTAACCAAAATTGCCGTTAAAGTGGGTGAGGCAGTCACTGCGGGTCAAAAGTTGGCCTCGATTGAAGCGATGAAGATGGAAAACACGATTTCTGCAGCCCAAGACGGGATTGTTTCCGAAATTTGCGCTAGTGAGGGCGATAGCTTGGCGGTTGATCAACTGATTATTCGATTTGCATAGAAAGGACGCATGATTTCATGACAGCAAAGCCGTTCAAAATTTTAGGCATTCAGCAGATTGCTATTGGTGGCGTTGATAAAGAGCGTCTCAAAAAACTCTGGGTAGATATGTTGGGCTTTGAGTTCAAGAGCACCTTCGTTTCGGAGCGTGAAAACGTTGTCGAAGATATTTGCGCCATTGGCTCTGGAGCACATGAGATTGAAGTAGATCTCATGCAGCCGTACGATATTGAGAGAAAGCCCGCCGTACATCAAACTCCCTTAAATCATATAGGCTTGTGGGTTGATGATCTACCAAAGGCGGTAGCATGGCTCTCAGCTAATGGCCTGCGTTTTGCCCCTGGCGGAATACGCAATGGAGCTGGAGGGCATGACATTGCTTTTGTTCACCCCAAAGCAAATGATGAATTTCCAATGTGTGGTGAAGGTGTCCTCATTGAACTGGTTCAGGCCCCTCCAGAAGTCATTGCAGGATTGAGTTCATAATTTGCATTCATTAAATGCAACCCAATGCAACCTAATAAAACCCATAAGGCGATTTTGAATTGACGCGATTATTGGCCATCGAGACCTCGTCAGCATGGTGTTCGGTGGCTTTATCTTTAGGTGATACTGCGCCCTTATTCCGACATGAATTAGTGTCGGCTGGCGCTAGCCAACGCTTATTGCCTTGGGTAGAAGAATTACTTTTAGAAGCGAATGAAAAATTATCAGACCTAGATGCCATTGCGGTTGGTATCGGCCCAGGGGCTTTTACTGGTGTACGTTTAGCAGTAGCTGTAGTACAGGGTCTCGCTACCGCTGCTGGACTTCCTGTGCTGCCAGTTGTCAGTTTAGATGCGATTGCTGCGCAAGTAGTGACATCGGCATCATTTGCCAAATTAAACCAAACTCACTTTGCAGTTGCAATTGATGCACGAATGGATGAGATCTATTGGGCTAAGTACGAAATCGATTCCTCTTCAGCTCATGCAATCCGCCTTGGTGAAATCCACCTGTCAAAACCAGAAGAAATCGACTTGACGGGTATTTATTATCTAGCCGGAAGTGCAATTCAAATGTATGGCGATAGACTATTCGCCCATTCAAAATTACCAAGTAATGCGCTTGATTCAAGCATCACCATTAGTGCATTAGGTGTGCTGGATTGCGCTAAATATATGCTAAATCAGAAGCAGCAGATCCAGGTTGCCAAGTTAGAGCCACTGTATATTCGCAATAAAGTTGCCTTGACTACCAGTGAGCGTGAAATCGCTTTCAAAAAGGATCGCTAGTCATGTCCATGCAAAAGGGTGCTGCCGAACTTTCATTCATGCCAATGCAAACGGCTGATTTGGATGAAGTGCTCTCGATGGAAAGCGTTTCTCATCTGCATCCTTGGACCAGGGGTAATTTTTCAGATTCACTGGCCTCAGGCCATTGGGCTTACTGTATTAGGCCCCAGGCTGATCAGGCCAAGACGGTGCCAGGAACTTATTTAGATCCTCAAGTTCTCTGGGCATATTGCATCCTGTATCCCGCAGTAGATGAACTACACCTTTTAAACATCACGGTTTCACCAAAGCTTCGCAAGCTGGGATTAGGGTCTAGGATGATGGCAGCTATTGAAGGTGTGGCAGCACAACAAAATATGCCCCGCATTAATTTGGAGGTCAGACCCTCAAATATCTCGGCCCTCGCTCTATATCAAAAGCTTGGATACGAACAAATTGGCATCCGTAAGCACTACTATCCTGCCAATCCCGAGAGCGGTAATCGTGAGGATGCCATCGTGATGGCTAAATCGATTAAGCTAGAGGCATGAGCGATATGCATTCAAGTTTTTTAAAGGAGATGGGCATTACTGAGTGGACTCCACGAGAGGGATCTCCAGTAGCTGCTGCCATCGATCAGCCTAGCGCAACCGAGAAAATTGCTGAGGCTGTAGTAAGTACTAATAATCCTAGAGCGCATTGGTGGTTCTTTGGCAATCTGCCACAAGGTGATGCCAAAATTTTATTTCAGAATGTGATTCGTGTTTTGGGTTTATCCAGTAATGAGTGGTCATGGAAAAGTCCAAGTGACAATCTAGGGCAAATTCAATTGCCTGAAAGTGGTATCCCCGCGGTTGCTTTTGCTTTTGGCGGCCCTACAGTACAAAAAATTACCGGTGAACGCGATCCTTTAACGCAGTTACGCGAAACTATCTTGGTATTAAACACTGGCAATGATGATGAGATTCCAGTGGTAGCCTCTTTTGATCTTGCTCAGCTTGTTACTAAGTCAAAAGACAAGGCCATGCTGTGGCAAGACCTCTTGCTTGCTAAATCTGTCTTACAAAATAGTTAACAGCCAGTAAGTCTTAGTGCTTATGCTCACCGATGAGGTGCATTGAGTCATACTCAGCTTGATTGCGTGCATGCCGCTTAATCACGAGCCACATAATGATGCTGACCGCTACACCAAAACCAATAATGACAGCTTGAATTGGTGCGTCTATCCAAATGAGTAATGAGTAGATCGCGAGCATTCCTAAAACCGAAATATTCTCATTGAAGTTTTGAACAGCAATTGAGT
Source organism: Polynucleobacter meluiroseus (assembly GCA_943329505.2). Classification (GTDB taxonomy): domain Bacteria; phylum Pseudomonadota; class Gammaproteobacteria; order Burkholderiales; family Burkholderiaceae; genus Polynucleobacter; species Polynucleobacter meluiroseus_E. The sequence goes on from CALQED020000198.1 coordinate 2,889, forward strand.
GACCAGCGGACATCAGTACGTGGCCACGGTGCTGGAGCAGTGCGTTCATGGGTACTACAAAATAACCCGCTAACCATCCAACCAAAATTAATAAAATATAGGCTGGCAATAGATTGAGAGTCACCTGAAATTGACCTAGGGTCAGTAATGGTGTCTTGGGCAACATATCGGAGTTATAAATGGCCATGACGCAAACGACGAGGCCCATGGTAATGCCATAGGGCAGCACGTTGAGAGAATTACGTAGCGGTACCCGCCAGGCAGCCCATACGGCACCACCTGCTACGCCAACAGCAGAGATGGCTTGCAGGATAGCTCCTTGAGAGAGGGTCATGTGAAGGGCTACTTGCGCCCACTTAATCACAATGAACTGCAAGGTCGCACCAGCACCCCAAAATAAGGTGGTCACCGCTAAGGAAATTTGCCCCAAGCGATCATCCCAAAGTGTTTTAAAGCAGATCGCGAAATCTTGAATTAATGCAATCGGATTGGTTTTTTGGGAAACATAGCGTGCGCCTGTATCTGGAA
>CALQED020000199.1 GCA_943329505.2 Polynucleobacter meluiroseus
GCAGAAATGCCCATCCAACCACTATTTTCAAAGCGTGCCAATTGGCCTTGGGTTAAGACAACTCGACCATCAATAACACCACTTGATGTATTGACTACAGTAGTGCCTGCCGAAGTACCAAAATCAGAAATGGCGAAATTGCCATTACTTGCTCGAATAGTCCCATAGTTCAGTAGTGTGCCAAAGTCGCCATCAATTGCTATTGCCCGATTGTTAGAGCCACCCGTCACGCTGACAGTGCCATAGTTTGAGATGACGCCACCATATTTAATATCTGTAACAGGATTGCAGCCGAAATATCCACAACTAGCTCCAGATTCAATACCATTTCCATTTAATACGGCTATGGAACCAGTATTAATAACATCCGCCCCACCGGCAGAAAAAGTGCTAGTAATATTGGCTGCATTTTTCAGTGGATCATAGATCGGGGTTGAAGTTAAAGCAAGATTAGTACTTCCAATATCGGCTTGGTAAGCCTGAGTAAGAAGATTTGGAGGGGCAGTGGTATACACACCAATAACATTGCCTTGGTACATTGAGTTTGCAGAAGTTATAGAAGTTAAGGAGGTGCCTACCTTTATCTCTGTCCAAGTTACTTTTGGTTGACCTGTTAATGGATCAATTATGTTGAGATTAACCGTAGCCACATAAGCCTTCACAGGATTTCCCGAAATATCAACAGCATCTGCCACCAAGTTATAAACACCCGGCCGGCCTGCGCTAGTAATGCCTTCAAAATGGGTTACCAGTGAAGGGCCTGGGGAGGAAAATGTATAGGTTGCGCCATTTGATTGGTTATGTATATATGCATAGGTACCAGGAGTGCCGTTATATGTTCCCGTATAACCGCCCGAAATTAAGTTGTTGTAAACGCCATAAGCTGTATTACTAGACACCGCAGTGATTGAGGTGCTCGGACCTGGACCAGAGCTACCCAAGAGGGGAACTGAGGAATAGGTGCCGCCTGAGATGCTATATATAAATGAATTTCCGGTAATCAATCTAGTATCAAAGTTGCCGACTACTTGATTGCCAAAGTTGCTATGGGCAATCGTATTCAAAATAGGCTCGCCACCCGCTAGGGTAGTTGGCAACAACGTCGTTGTAATCCCTGTTGCGGCATCTACTAAATACCCTAAATCTCCGGTCGCTCCACTTCCAGAGGTGGCCGTTTTATAACTACCCGCTACTCGCAAAATTCCTGATACGGATCCAAAGCTAGGTCCATATGGAGTACTGCTAACCGCACCGGGGAAATTTGAAAGATTTGATGTCGCAGTTGGATAAGGAATATAGGTTGAATTGGACAATGTATTCTGAAATAACAAACCTCCAGTATTTCCCGCAGTCGTACTAAAGTTACCAGTAATATTGCTATCACGAATACCCGTGACTGTAGTAACAGAACTCCCTGGGTACTGAAAAGAAGTAAATCCAGAAACTGTCTCAAGATTAATGTCAGCAGCCAAAATCGATCCAGGAACTATCGCAAATGTAATTGCACCAAAGATTAGACGGGAATAGATAAATTTCATGAGATGGGTATTGGTGATTAGATGAGCAGAAACGAAATCAGAATACAGGAATACATGCTAACTGTCCCAGCTGCAAATTAAATGAAAGACCTTACAGTCTCTTGCTGGCCGTAAAAAACCCCTCAAAACCTGGGCCACAATCTACAGGTAGTTCATTGCTCCAAGCTAGAGCCATATATCTATTGGGGTCTAGCGGGGATATTTGCTACACACCGACTACACATTAATAAAAAATGACTTAGCGCTCTCACGCTAAGTCATTGATTTTATTGGTGGGCCCAGCTGGACTCGAACCAGCGACCAAAGGATTATGAGAGCAGACATCCAAGATAGACCCTTATAAACAGTGGCTCTGCGGGTGGTCAGTGTCGGTGTGCAAGCAAATGTGTAAGTAAATTCATGGATTTAAAGGAAGTGATCTCTCAGCCTTTGGTTTTCAAAACCAAAGGATTTTTGGAGCAACCATCTAACACTTCGTTGCTCCAAAGTGGATTTACCTACAACACCATTAGATGCTGACTTATCCGATTTAATAGATCAGGAAAATTTGGCTGGCCTTTGTAATATAGGCTAGCTACTTTTTGATATTCTGATTCAAACAACTTTCGGTCTTCCGAATCACTCAGAAGAAAAGCTGGGTTTTGAGAAATGATTAAGTTATCGGACTTGGAGAAACGCTCTACCTTCCTAGTCTGATACCTATCAGTCTTAATAAATTCCAACACTGATGGGTAATCCAATAAGCAATATACGTCGTAGTAATGCCTTAGGAAGTTCTTAGGAAATCCTTTGCCATCTTTGTATTGGCGATACTTCGTAGAGATGGTTTGCAGTTTTTCTACAAAAGTATATTCAGGCAAGTAACACAAGACATTTTTGGCTCTATTGTCATCAATGTCTTTGACATACTTAATCGCATAATCGTATGCCCACGATGAAATATCTACCGGCTGATTGGGTGCCGTATCGTCAAAGCCTAACTCTAATAAAACACCATCCTTTAAACCACCCAACGATGGCATTATTGATTGGTAATTTAAGCGGACCCCACCACTGCGCATTTTTTCTGAGTCATCAAATGCATGATCTCGCACAACATCTTGTATACCAAGAATCTTCAGTTCACTGGCCACCCAATCGTAAAAGTCAGATCGAGATTTTATGTGCGCTTCTTTATCTTGATTTTTGCCAGTCTTAACATCCATGCCTACTGGCGGCTCAATGCGGATATCAATATCTTCGGAAAAGCGATGAATGAGCCCAAACCCCTTGGATAATGAAGTTCCGCCTTTCAATTCAAATGTAAATCCTTGTTGCTGCAATCCCCAAAGGCAATGCATGATCCAATAATCCTTTTCAACCAATGTGGGATCAATACCCATATTATCTGATACAGTAGCAATGAGTTCTTTGAAATCCTTATGTTCATGCAAAAGCACTAAGTACTCGCTCTCTGCGTATCACGCAACCAAGATGAAACCCGCTTCTTCGTTCTCCCTGCCCCATAAGCACTAACTGTTTTTTGCAATTTAGCAGTTTCAAACTTATTTAACTGCTTCTCTGCCTTAGCCAATACATCATCTTTATTCTCAGCAAGCGAATCTAGATTATTCAATAGATCCACCAATAAGAATTCTTTATCCAGCTTTTTTGGAAAGCGCGGTTTTACCCGAAATTCAAAACTTCTATTGCCCAATTTAAAGACGCCATGGCGTTTATGGTTGTACACCACAGTCTTGTTATAGAGCTGAGTTGTTCCCAAGCCCAGTGAGTTATAGCTATTAGGCGAGAGCAGCAAAAAGTCTTGGTCTTTTAGAAAAGCCTCTACTAAATCTTCGTCTTTTGGAGGCACTCTGCCAAAAGCGGAGGACTTA
>CALQED020000200.1 GCA_943329505.2 Polynucleobacter meluiroseus
ATTGGATGGACTATTAGAGCCCTCTAAAGTTTTAAAGTGACGATCAATCATACCAATCGGTCCCGGTTTTGCTGCATCAAAAAATCGAAAGAGAATAAATGCCATCCCTTGCAGCCAAATGCTAGAGGGTGCGATGATTGCCAGCACTAACCAAAAGGCAATTATTTCATCCCAAACAATGCCACCAAAATCTTTTTTCCCTAACTCTTCGCTGACGTGGCCACAGATCCAGCAGCCGAACAGTGCGCCGCCACCAATGGCCCAAAGAAAATCGTGAGTCGTGAAGAAATGCTCAGCAATGACAAACGCAGCCCAGGCCCACAGGGTACCGGCAGTCCCAGGCACCACTGGACTCAGGCCGCTACCAAAGCCAAAGGCTAGTGTGCGATTGATGGTTTTTAACATCCACCTAAGGCTAGGCTTTTCTACTGAATGCTGAGCTGGATTCATGCCGAGAAATGATCAAAAGATTTGAGTAATGTAGCGCTCTCGGTATCACTGAGTACTTTTCCTGCTGCACTGATGATCCGAATTTGCGTTTGATGACTGTGCATTGGTGTAATGCATCCAATTTTTGTGAGAGGTAGATTGAGTGCTCGCCCGATTTCCATAATGGTGTCGCGTTGTTCGCTAGACGCTGTAAAACACAATTCGTAATCATCGCCACCACAAGCAGCAAATTGATTTTGGATTGCAATACTCTGTTTTTGTAGGCTTACTGATTTTGGGAGATCTGCTAACAAGATTTCAGCGTCCACTTGCGATTGCTTGAGGAGATGCTTGAGGTCGCCGAGTAAGCCATCCGATACATCGAGGGCGGCATTAGCAATTCCTCTGAGCTGTATTCCTAGCTCTACTCTCGGCGTGGGCTGGTGCATACGATGCGCCACTTTTTTGAGTTCATCCTCAGAAAGAATCATTTCATGACGCAGTGCAGCAAGGGCAAGTCTTGCATCACCTACCGTTCCCGAAACCCAAATATCATCACCCACTTTTGCACCTGATCTACGAATCGCTTTGTCAGTGGGAATGCTACCAATGGCTGTAATGGAAATAGTGAGCGGTCCTGCTGTGGTGTCGCCACCAATAAGCGGACAAGAAAATTGATTTGCCAGTCTGAATAAGCCATTAGAAAAGCTTTCTAACCACTTGGTATTGACGCTTGGGAGTGCGATTGCGAGAGTAAATCCAAGGGGCTTTGCGCCCATGGCAGCGAGGTCAGAAAGGTTGACGGCTAGGGCTTTGAAGCCCAATAGCTCAGGGTCAGCGCCAGCAAAAAAATGCCTTCCTTCAACCAGCATATCGCTGGTAATGGCGATTTCTTCTCCAGGCGGCGGTTTGATAAGAGCGCAGTCATCGCCAATACCCAAACTCAAAGATGGATTTGTAATATTTGAGGCCATACCCGTTTTGAAAAAACGTTCAATCAGATCGAATTCGCTGATAGGGCTCGATGGAGAATGCATACCCCATTTTATGGTGGTTGGGAGCGCAATGCGAGAGAGGAATAGAATTAAAGCCTAAATCAGTACTAGACAAAACGAGTTAGCGAGTGAGTGGATGAGCAAAGAAAATAGCAAAGAACAGCAAATTGCAGCCTTGAGAGCGGCTGCTCTTCATTACCACGAGTTTCCTGTTCCTGGAAAAATAGGAATTTCTCCAACCAAGCAGCTCACTAATCAACGGGATTTAGCGCTGGCTTACACCCCTGGAGTTGCTGCTCCTTGCGAAGAAATTGTTAAAGATCCAGCCAATGCTTTTAAGTACACCGCTCGCGGAAATTTAGTCGGTGTTATTACGAACGGTACTGCCGTTTTAGGTTTGGGAAATATTGGGGCATTGGCAAGTAAGCCAGTGATGGAAGGTAAGGCGGTACTGTTTAAGCAATTTGCTGGCATTGATGTTTTTGATATCGAAGTGAATGAAAGTGATCCTGATAAATTAGTAGAAATCATCGCAGCACTAGAACCCACTTTTGGGGGTATCAATTTAGAAGACATCAAAGCACCAGACTGCTTTGTTGTAGAGCGCAAGTTACAAGCGCGCATGAAAATTCCAGTCTTTCATGATGACCAACATGGTACTGCGATCGTAGTTGCAGCCGCTATTCTCAATGGTCTAAAGGTTGTTGGTAAAGACATTGGTAATGTGAAGTTGGTGACTTCTGGCGCTGGTGCAGCTGCTTTAGCTTGCCTGGATTTATTAGTTGATCTTGGCATTCCACGCAAAAATATTTGGGTCACAGATCTTGTAGGTGTGGCCTATAAAGGTCGTAAAGAATTGATGGATCCCGAAAAAGAGCCATTTTGCCAAGATACTGAATTGCGTACTTTAGATGATGTCATTGCGGGCGCCGATATTTTCTTGGGCCTGTCTGCTGGTGGTGTATTGAAGCAAGACATGGTGAAGAAGATGGCAGATAAGCCCTTGATCTATGCCTTAGCCAACCCAACTCCAGAAATCTTGCCTGAGGAAGTAAAAGCAGTACGACCCGATGCGGTGATGGCAACCGGACGTACCGACTATCCAAATCAAGTTAATAACGTATTGTGTTTCCCGTTCATCTTCCGTGGCGCATTGGATGTGGGTGCGACGACTATTACTCGTGGCATGGAAGTGGCTGCTGTGAAAGCGGTTGCAGAGCTTGCACAAGCTGAGCAAAGCGAAGTGGTAGCTTCTGTTTACGGTATTGAAAATCTCACATTCGGCCCAGAGTATTTGATTCCAAAACCTTTCGATCCCCGTTTAATTACCGTCATTGCACCAGCGGTTGCTAAAGCAGCGATGGATGATGGTGTTGCTTCTCGTCCAATCAAAGATTTTGATGCGTATCGCAATCAGTTACAACAATTTGTATATCACTCTGGCACCTTGATGAAGCCCCTCTTCAGTATTGCGAAGAGTGTTCCTGCGAATCAAAAACGAATTGTTTTTGCTGAGGGTGAAGATGAGCGCGTATTGCGTGCCACGCAAATCGTGATTGATGAGCGCCTCGCAACCCCAATTTTGATTGGACGCCCTGCGGTGATTGAACATCGGATTGAAAAATACGGCTTGCGGATGAAAGCTGGCGATGACTTCGAGATAGTCAATCCTGAAAATGATGCTCGTTACCGTGATTTCTGGCAAACCTATTTAGGAATGACTGAACGTAAGGGTGTCACAGAGTCATTTGCTAAATTAGAAATGCGTCGCCGGCATACCTTAATTGGCTCAATGATGATTGCTAAGGGAATGGCTGACGGCATGATTTGTGGGACTGTAGTCAACGCAGCCATTCATCTCAAATATATTGATGAAGTGATTGGTCATGAAGCTGGTGCCAATGTCTATGGCGCAATGTCAGGACTTATTCTTCCAGGTCGCCAAGTCTTCTTGGTTGATACGCATATCAATCTG
>CALQED020000201.1 GCA_943329505.2 Polynucleobacter meluiroseus
ATATTCACTAAACGACCGGGTACAACAATCACTTTTTTAGGTGCTCCGCCATTTAGGGCTTTTACTGCTGGCTCACTTTGCAAGGCCAAAGATTCCACCTGCTCTTTGCTAGCGTCTGCAGGTACCTTAATATCGCCACGCAGCTTGCCATTGATTTGCAACATCAAAGTAATTTCCGTTTGCACAAGAGCAGCCTCATCTACAGAGGGCCATGGGGCATCAAGGAGAGGACCAAAGGTCTTCGTATATCCCATATCCTTCCAGAGCACATGGGTCAAATGTGGGACAACTGGATAAAGTACGCGCAATAAGATACTGAGACACTCGCGCAAAACCGACGGACTTATTGCACTGTCTTGATCTAATTTAATCGGCTCAAGTACATTGAGCATCTTCATCGCAGCAGACACCACGGTATTGTACTGACGCCGTTGATAGTCAAAATTCGCCTGCTTCAAGATCGAATGGACCTCACGGCGCAACTCTTTTTCAGCATCATTCAAATGATTCGGTACGGCATCTTGCGCATCACAGATGAGATGAGCTTGACTGCTTGAATGCACCCACACACGTCGCAAGAATCGAGAAGCGCCCTCCACCCCTGCGCCTGACCACTCCAATTGTTGTTCTGGTGGGGCGGCAAACATAACAAATAAACGTGCGGTATCTGCACCATATTGATCAATCAAAGTCTGGGGATCAACGCCATTGTTTTTACTCTTAGACATCTTCTCAACGCCGCCAATTATGACTGGCGTCCTTGAGGTGTCACCCTTGAGCTTAGCGCCTTGAGGACGACCTTTTTCATCAAGCTCTAGCTCAACGTCTAATGGGTTGAGCCAAGTTTTTTTACCTGACGGCTCTTCTGAGTAGTAAGTCTCATTGAGCACCATACCCTGCGTCAAAAGATTTGTGAAAGGCTCATCAAAAGTAATCAGATTGAGATCGCGCATGACTTTAGTCCAGAAGCGGGCATACAGTAGATGCAAGATCGCATGCTCAATACCCCCAATGTATTGATCCATTGGCATCCAGTACTCATTACGCTCATCTACCATGGTCTTCGCATCAGGACCGGTATACCGCATGAAATACCAGGATGAATCTACAAAAGTATCCATTGTGTCAGTCTCACGACGTGCAGGCTTCCCGCACTTTGGACACGTCACATTCAAAAAGTCTGCGTGCTTGTTCAAAGGATTGCCACTACCATCCGGTACACAATCTTCTGGCAGCACTACTGGTAAGTCTGCTTCTGGCACAGGAACTGCCCCACAACCAGGATGATGCTCATCACCACAATGAATAATGGGAATTGGGGTTCCCCAATAACGCTGACGAGAAATACCCCAGTCGCGCAAACGATAGGTTGTCTTAATTTGACCAATGCCCATCTTTTCTAAATCTTGAGCCACCGCACTGACGGCTTCTTCGTGAGATAGCCCATCAAATTTACCGCTATTGAAGCAAATGACAGCTTCTTTTTGGGCATACCAATCTTCCCAACGCGTTGCATTGAACATCGGTGATTCGTCTTTGAGCGCAATCACCTGTTTAATTGGTAAGTCATATTTAAGAGCAAAGGCAAAATCACGCTCATCGTGCGCAGGAACACCCATCACTGCGCCATCACCATAAGACATTAATACGTAGTTACCAACCCAGACAGGCACTGGCTCATTAGTCAATGGATGAGTGACATACATGCCAGTAAACATGCCCTCTTTTTCTTGAGTGGCGAGGTCTGCTTCAATGACGCTACCAGTTTTGCACTTCTCAATAAAACTGGCTAACGCAGGATTATTAGCGGCTGCCTTAGTTGCCAGAGGATGCTCGGCAGCAACTGCACAAAAGGTAACGCCCATGATGGTGTCGGCGCGGGTCGTAAAAACATATAACAAGCCATCTTGGATAAAGTTACCCTGCGCATCAGCGATGTCATGCTTAAACGCAAAGCGCACGCCACGGCTTTTGCCAATCCAGTTTTGCTGCATGGTTTTAACGCGCTCAGGCCAACCCAAACCATCCAAACCAGTCAGTAGCTGTTCTGCATAAGCGGTAATGTTGAAGTAGTAGCCTGGTATCTCACGCTTTTCGACTAGCGCGCCTGAACGCCAGCCACGACCATCAATCACTTGCTCATTTGCTAAAACCGTTTGATCAATCGGATCCCAGTTCACAACCTGGGTCTTGCGATAAGCAATCCCTTTTTCTAACATCTTTAAAAAGAGCCATTGATTCCAACGATAGTAATCAGGACTACAAGTGGCCACCTCTCTAGACCAATCTATTGCCAAACCCATCGCTGCCATTTGCTTTTTCATATAAGCAATGTTGTCGTAGGTCCATTGAGCAGGAGGCACTTTATTTTGAATGGCAGCATTTTCAGCCGGCATCCCAAAGGCATCCCAACCCATTGGCATGAGAACGTTAAAGCCCTGCATACGAAGTTGGCGAGCCATCACATCATTAATGGTGTAGTTACGCACATGACCCATGTGCAACTTACCGGATGGGTAAGGCAACATTGAGCAAGCGTAATACTTTTGTTTTTTCTTGCCGTCTGCATTCACTGCGTTTTCAGTGACTTGATAGACTTGCGCACTATCCCAATCAGCTTGTGCTGCCGCTTCAATACTGCGGTAGTCGTAATCCTTACTCATTCAAAACAACTCTTTTCTTCTAATTGTATTAATTTAATGATTTGCGTAAGCCAAGAACATCTTGCATGTCATACAGGCCTGAACTTTGGCTCTGCAAAAAGCGTGCTGCGCGCAAGGACCCTTGTGCATATGATTGTCGGCTTGAAGACTTGTGGCTAATTTCAATGCGCTCGCCATCACCAGCAAATAACACGGTGTGGTCACCCACAATATCGCCGCCACGAATCGTGGCAAAACCAATGGACCCCTCTTTACGCTCACCAGTATGCCCTTCGCGAGCGTACACAGCAAGGTCATCTAGTTTTTCACCAAGAGCATCCGCAATCACTTCACCCATCTTTAACGCGGTGCCGGAGGGAGCGTCTACTTTATGACGATGATGAGCTTCAATGATTTCAATGTCGTAACCTTGATTGAGCATCTTCGCTGCGATCTCCAATAATTTAAATGTGGCATTCACTCCCACGCTCATATTGGGAGCAAACACAATAGCCAACTTGGTAGAAGCTTTTTTAAGATTCGTAATTTGATCTGCGCTTAAACCCGTTGTTCCAATAATCATCTTGGTACTCGTTTTTTCTGCCACAACCAAATGCGCCATAGTGCCTTCAGGCCTCGTGAAATCAATCAGAAATTCAGCATTTGCCAATGTGGCAGCGATGTCAGATGAAATAGTTACCCCCGTTCTTTTTCCCAAAAAAGAACCTGCATCCTCACCCAGCTGCGGGCA
>CALQED020000202.1 GCA_943329505.2 Polynucleobacter meluiroseus
ATAAAAGATATTGCTCGAGGCGGGTATGTATTGCGCGATCCTCCGTCCGGAAAGTTTGATGCAGTCATCATTGCTACTGGTTCTGAAATCGCATTGGCATTACAAACCGCTGAAGCTTTAGAAAAAGAGCGCGCAGGCAAGATTGGTATTCGGGTGGTATCGATGCCTTCCACTACGGTGTTTGATCAGCAAGATGCTGCCTATAAAGTTAAAGTATTACCAGCTAACATTCCACGCGTTGCTGTGGAAGCGGGCGTGAGTGATTTCTGGTGGAAGTATGGTTGCGTGGCAGTGCATGGTGTTGATACCTTTGGCGAGTCAGCGCCAGCAGCCCAGTTGTATGAATATTTTGGTTTAACGGTCGACCAAATCGCGAAGACGGTTAAACAATGCATCGCTAAGAAGTAAGGCGAAATAAATTCAATTATTAGCTAGGGGAAATCAATGACAATTCGTGTCGCAATTAATGGCTATGGACGTATTGGTCGCATGGTACTGCGCGCCTTATATGAAGATCAGGTGAACGGCAAACCATGGCGTGATATGAAGATCGTCGCTATCAACGCGATGGGCGATATTGCGATTAATGCGCATTTAACGCAGTATGACTCCGCCCACGGCCGCTTCCCTGCAGAGGTGTCAGTGGATGGTGATTACATGGTGGTCAATGGCGATCGCATCAAAATGTTCTGCACACGTAATCCTGCAGAAACTCCATGGGGTGAGTTGGGTGTAGATTTAGTTTTGGAGTGCACTGGTAAGTTCACTTCAAAAGAAAAAGCGATGATTCATATTCAGCAGGGCGCCAAGAAAGTATTGATCTCAGCCCCTGGTGAAAAAGATGTTGATGCAACGATTGTGTATGGCGTTAATCAAAATGTATTGAAGCCAAGCGACATTGTTGTTTCTAATGCTAGTTGCACTACTAACTGTTTAGCGCCATTGGTGAAACCTTTGCTAGAAAAGATTGGCATTGAGTCTGGCTTGATGACGACGATTCATGCATTTACCAATGATCAAGTCTTGACGGATGTGTATCACAAGGATATGCGTCGTGCACGTTCAGCTGTGACTAGCATGATTCCAACAAAGACTGGCGCTGCAAAAGCAGTCGGCTTGGTCTTGCCAGCACTAGCAGGCCGCTTTGATGGTTTTGCGATGCGTGTACCAGTAATTAATGTTTCAGTAGTGGATCTCACTTTTGCTGCTAGCCGAGCAACTAGCGTGGATGAGGTGAACTCGATTTTGAAGGCTGCCAGCGAAGGTGAGCTTAAAGGCATCTTGGGCTTCAATACTTTGCCTTTGGTTTCGATCGACTTTAACCATGACCCACGGCCAAGTATTTATGACGCCTCACAAACCCGTGTATCGGCAGATGGCAAGTTAGTCAAAGTTTTAGCTTGGTACGACAACGAATGGGGTTATTCAGTGCAAATGCTCAATGCAGCCGAAGCATTAATGGCTATAAAGTAAGAAAAAGCAGCTAAACGCTGTGAAAATCAAAAAAGATCTCAATTTGAGGTCTTTTTTCATAATTTTCGATCTGAAAATGGGTTTAATGCTTGAAAAACCCTACTTTTGCTTATTTCGACAGTTTTTCTTTTGACAGTGCCCATACATCGCTAGAGAGTGCTCTTGCAGCTTAAATCCAAGGTTCTTGGCGATATCCCGTTGCCTCTTCTCGATTGCCTCATCTACAAACTCTTCTACATGCCCACAGTCTAGGCAAACTAGGTGATCATGATGATGGCCCTCATTAAGCTCATAGATGGCCCTGCCGTCACCCTTGCTAGACTCAAAATGACTGCGGAGCAGAAGTCCTGCCTGTTCAAACTGGGTAAGCACCCGATATACCGTAGCAAGGCCGATTTCTTGGTCTTCTTTGGCCAAAGCCATAAAAACATCTTCAGCGCTAAAGTGAGTGCCACCATTTTGATGAAAAAAATCAAGGATTTTCATACGTGGACCAGTAGCTTTAAGGCCAATATCACGTAAATTTTCAGGGGTGGGGTTTTGGGTCGTATTCATGGCTTTGCGAGCTAAAATCAATGTCTTAATGATACGGCCAGCCATGCAAAATTGCCTTGAACTTTTTAATCGTTTTTTTAACCCGCTTCTGAAGGGACTTTTTGCCTATTTCAGAGGGGGTGTACTAGCTATTTCCTTGCTTGGTATTGGCGGTTGCTCTACTGCGGTTGATGAAACGCAACGTGCCTGGATGAATAAAATTTTCAGACCTTATGTTCCGGATATCGTTCAGGGTAACTTTATCTCTAGTGAACAATATGCCAAATTACAGTTAGACATGACTCGTGAGCAAGTTCGTCAAATTTTAGGCACTCCATTATTGGCAAGTTACTTCCATGCAAATCGCTGGGATTACGTTTTTGAATTTAAACGTGCAGGTCAACGTATTGGTAAAGAACGCCATGTCACTGTATTTTTTGATGGCGACAAAGTGGTGAAGTTTGAAGGCGATGCATTGCCCACAGACGTTGAGTTAGTTGCTGAGATCGATAATTACGCTAAAACAAAACGCTCATTTTGGGATATCGTAACTGGTTCAAATAAACCGCCAGTGACGCCACCCTTGCAGCAACCAGAATTATTGATACCAAGTCCAACGGATAACTTGCCTACAGGTGCTGCAATACCGCCAGTGCCTGCTGCGAGTAAAGCTTCTTTTTGGGATTATTTTAGTTTTTCAAAGTCATCAGATGGTCAAGTATCTCAGCCAGAAACTTTGGGGCCTGGTGCTATGAATATTCCGCAAGCCCCAGAAACAAAGCAGTAAAAATGACTAATGCATTGATGCCTTAATACAACTTAAGGTATCTCTAGAAACTTTATTGAGAAGCGAAGAAACATATGATGAAGATTGCAATTGCTGGAGCTACAGGCCGTATGGGTAGGATGTTGATTGAGGCCGTTCTCAACACGCCAGATGCTCAGCTCTTAGGTGCGCTTGAGCATTCCACTTGCCCGCAGCTGGGTGAGGATGCAGGTTCTTTTTTGGGAAAAAGAACGGGGGTGACTATTTCATCCGACATCGCTGCCACATTGGCAAATGCTGAATTTCTGATTGATTTCACGAGGCCTGAAGGCACCATGGCACATTTAGCTGTGGCAGAAAAAACGAGCACCAAGATGATTATTGGGACAACGGGTTTAAGCGCAGATCAAATTGCGAATCTTAAAAAGGCCTCTACCAAGTTGGCTATTGTGTTTGCCCCCAATATGAGTGTGGGAGTGAATGCCACATTTAAATTATTGGAGATCGCAGCGAAGATGCTCAATCAAGGTTACGACATTGAAATCATTGAAGCTCATCATCGTCATAAAGTAGACGCTCCCTCCGGCACCGCGTTAAAGATGGGTGAAGTGATTGC
>CALQED020000203.1 GCA_943329505.2 Polynucleobacter meluiroseus
ACTTCAATTGAACAAGGTCTGCAATCCTTTAGCAATCCCACGCTGAACCCTTACTATCAGATTGCAAAATCTGCTAGTAGCGCTTCGGTTCATCATCAAAGTCAGGCGAGTAATCATCGCGAACTTTTACAAACCTTGAACTATTCAGAGTGGATGGCTCGCAGCATTAAAAATGGTATTGATACGATGGCAGCCAGCCTGCAAAAAGGTCTTACCTTCCTAGGCTCTACTGGTGCAACCGCTCCTTTTATTGGCTTGTTCGGGACTGTGTGGGGAATCTACCATGCCTTAGTCTCGATCAGCAGCTCTGGTAGTGCACAAATTGATCAGGTTGCTGGCCCGATTGGTGAAGCCTTGATCATGACTGCTTTAGGCCTTGCTGTGGCGATCCCTGCTGTACTGGGATTTAACGCCATCAATCGCGCCAATAAACTGTTTATTGCTGATCTCAATCGTTTTGGGAATGACTTACTGGCGTATTTTGTAACCGGTGCGCGCGTGAAGTCTGGAGAATAAGCATGTCTTTCCATATGCAAAACGATCAGAACGAAGATGCCATCATGGCGGAAATTAACATGACACCGATGGTTGATGTCATGTTGGTGCTGCTGATTATTTTCATGATTACCCTGCCTGTAATTCAGCAAGCCGTTAAGGTAGAGTTACCAAAGGCAAATAGCGTTCGCAATGAAATTAAGCCTGAGTCTGTTCAGCTAACGATCGATGCCAAAGGTCAGATCTTCTGGAATAGCACGGCCATTGATCTGAAAACCTTTCATGGCTACGCTGAGAAAGCCGCTGAAAAAGAGCCCCAACCAGAAATTAATTTACGGGCCGATAAGTCTGTGAAATATGAGTATGTTGCCCAAGTCTTGGCAGCATCGCGTCGTGCTGGCTTAACCAAGTTAGGCTTTGTGACTGAGCCTGATTAAAGCTCGCTTTAGGTGTATTTCAGCTTGACTTTAATTTATAGGGCATTTTGGATGGCAGGCAACTCTCTTCACTGACATACGTGCCATTACCCATCGTCTCACCCAAAATACCCCCCTGAATTTTTTCTACTTTTTTTAACTTACCGGTGACCGGATCTAGTGTCATGTTGGTAGATACCGTTCCTGCGGTATAAGCAGTGCCCATAATATTTTCTGGCTCAAAGCTAGCTTCGATGGATATCAAAATATTAGGGCGAGCCAGAGTGACGCTTTTGACCGTCTGATTACCATTTGCATCAGACCGATCCAAATCACGGTCATCCAGAAATACCTTCGCTTTCTGAGTACCTGAAGCCAACATGATCTTCATCGCATACTCTTCTGTGTAGCCATTTTCCGAACGCTTGCAATTGAATTCTAGAACGTCAATACCCCATGCCGCTAGGGATGAAAAAGTTAAGCCAACGCAAAAGGAAAGTTTGAGTAAGTTCGTCATGAATACGGTCAAGCCAATAGCTCCAAAAAGGTCTGTATAGCCTAGGGGAGCAAAGCCACTATTCTAATTTAAAAATATTGCGGTGATGGCATGCCAACAACATTCTCAGCAGATTTCATTACCTCCCGCAAAAGTCAAATGCCATGCAAGACCCCATTTCAAGATAAACTGTTTTGATAAAAGCAATAAACCATCAATCAGAGATAAAGCAGAGACAACATAGAATGAAACTATCCTATCGATCAAGATTGAATCTAGGGGCATTAGCCTTGCTAATGGGTCTTAGCCTCTTAGTCAATGCACAAGAGTCAGCCTCCAGCTACCCAAGCAAGACCGTCAAAATTATTAGTCCGTTTGCACCTGGCGGGGCAACCGATATTCTTGCCAGAATCCTAGGGCAAAAATTGGGGGAGGTCTGGAAGCAATCGATTATTGTTGATAATAAATCTGGAGGTGGTGGCGTCATTGCTGCAGCTGAAGTCGCTAGGGCTGAGAAAGATGGCTATACCCTCTTACTAGGTTCCGTGGGACCGGTTGAGGTTCTGCCCTACATTATGAAAAAAGTAGGCTACGATTCAGAAAGAGATTTTGCTGGCGTAGACATTCTCGTAAACGTTGAGAATGTAGTCGTAGTCAACAATCAACTTCCAGTCAAAAATATTCAAGAGCTCATTGCTTATGCCAAGGCCAATCCTGGAAAGTTAAACTCGGGATCCTCAGGAATTGCTACCACTGGACATCTATCACTAGAGGTGTTCAATCAACAAACTGGTGTCGATATTGGACATGTCCCCTATCGTGGTGGTGCTCCGGCTGCAACCGCCTTATTAGCTGGCGATACACAGATAAGCTTTTCTACAGTACCCTCGGTGATTCAATATATCAAGACTGGTAAATTGCGTGCGATTGCAGTCACTGGCGATAAGCCCCTAGAAACCTTGCCGGGGATTAAACCCATCAAAGACCAAGGCGTTCCAGGTTTTAGAGTGGGCTCATGGTACGGGATCCTCGCCCCTAGCGGGACTCCGCCTGACATTATCAATAAAATTAATCTGGAGTTAGGTAAAATTATCGCTATGCCTGAAGTGAAGTCTAAACTGCTGGAGCAAGGCTGGACAACGGTTCACACCACTCCAGCACAGATGAACAAACAAATTCAGATGGAAATTCAAGACTGGAAAGTCGTCATTCAAAAAGCTGGAATCACTTTAGACTAAATACCATGCAAATCGATCTCACCACCGCCAATGAAAAAGACCGCTATAAGCTATTACTCAGCAGCGTTCTTCCCAGGCCAATCGCTTTAGTGACCACTCAAGATGATCAGGCTAGAGTCAATGCCGCCCCATTTAGTTTTTTCAATATTATGGCAAGCACACCAGCCATCATTGTTTTAGGAATTGATTCAAAAAGCCCTGGGGTACCTAAAGATACTGTGCGCAATATTGAGTTAACCGGTGAATTTGTAGTGAACATGGTTTCAGAAGAAATTGTTGAAAAGATGAACTTATGCGCAAGTCCACTTCCCGCTGGTGAGGATGAACTTAAATATGCAGGGCTTACTGCAGCACCATCAGTTCAAGTCAAGCCGCCAAGAGTGGCGGAATCCCCGATCAACATGGAATGTCGCGTAGTGCAGATTATGGATATCGGCAATCATCGCAATATCGTGATTGGCAATGTCATTCACTATCACATTGATGATCGCTTCTATGATGCTGAAAATGGCTATGTGATGGTTGAAAAGCTTGGGCTGGTAGCCCGCATGCACGGTAAATCATTTTATTTACGTAGCCACGATATCTTTGAGTTGGAAAGACCGTCAGGATCCTCAACTTTGCGTTAATTCGCAGGATATCGATTGGTGCCCGAGGCCGGAATCGAACCGGCACGACTTTTTTGAGTCGGCAGATTTTAAATCTGCTGTGTCTACCGATTTCACCACTCGGGCT
>CALQED020000204.1 GCA_943329505.2 Polynucleobacter meluiroseus
CCTTCGGCAATACATGCCCTATCTATATATCTACTGATATCTATTTTTGTTATGAATAAGGCTACTGTATCAAACCACCAAGTCTGAAGGGAAAAAGCCAAATGGGGTTAAAAAAGCCTAGAAACGCCTATCCCCCTATAATAGAGGCATGCCCAGGTGGCGAAATTGGTAGACGCACCAGCTTCAGGTGCTGGCGATCGTAAGGTTGTGGGGGTTCGAGTCCCTTCCTGGGCACCAAACTCTTTTTAGCAGCGCTTTGCGCCTGACTACCTGCTACATGACGATTATAGAGAAAGATGGCCATTTCGTTACAGAAACTACAAAAAGTACATTAGCTCTCAGTACATCAGCCCCATGCTGGGCTACCTTTTTCTACATGTAAGCCGTTTCCAAGGGTAATAACTAAATTGAGCATTTTGCCAATTTTCGTTAGGATTAGCCTGGCACTTAAAACACAATAAAAGCACTCAGGGAGACAGATATGCAATTGATTGGCATATTACACAACGCAAAACTTAAACATAGCTTGATCAACGGTTTCATTAAGGTCATCACAGTATTTTTCATGCTGTTATCGCTTGGTGTCGTTGCTCATGCGCAAGTGATTGATCGAAACATCGATGAGATCAAACAAGAATCGATCGACCGCGTCAAAAGAGGTGCCTACCCCTTGGGCGGATTAGATCAAGGTGATGTCGAAGAAGCCTTTTCAAAAATCACTACTCGTGAGCCTGATGATTGGGCTAATGGATTTGGTCTTGTTGCAGATAAATATATGAAGATGGCTGCTACTGCCAAAACAAAACAGGAAGCTGGAGCAGCCTATAAGCGCGCATGGCGTCTTTATTATTTTGGACAGTTCCCAGTGCCAAACTCCCCTGGCAAAAAAGCCTCTTACGATAAAGCGATTGATGCTTACATTAAATACCTGCAAACCCAAGACATACCAACTGAAGTAGTCAAAATTCCTTTCGAGGGTAAATTTATTACGGGCTACCTCCGCTTCCCTCCCAATGCCAAAGGTCCAGTACCGATGATTTTGGCAATCAATGGTTTAGATAGCAGAAAAGAAACGGTGGCTGAGAGCTATGCACAAATCCTGAATCAAGGCGTTGGCTTCCTAGCGATTGATGGTCCAGGCACTGGACAGGCACCAATCAAAGTCGACAACAAAGCAGATCGCATGTTCAGCACCGCCCTTGATTATCTATATCAACACCCTAAAGTAGATAACAAACGCATTATTGCCTTTGGCGTCAGCTTTGGCGCGCACTGGTCAACCAAACTAGCGATAAAAGAAAAAGAGCGCTTGCTGGGAGCGGTTGCACAATCGCCTGCAGTAGATGTTACTTTCTCAGAAGCAGTCATCACATCGAAAGTAAAAGGCAATAAAGAATACTTATTTGATTACATCCCCGCTACCCTCTATGTCTACGAGGGTGCTAATTCAGTAGATGATCTTTATAGATTAGTTCCAGAGATGTCATTGAAAAAACAGGGATTACTAGGCAAGCCAACAGCGCCAATGCTGATAGTGGCAGGCGCCAAGGATACACAAACCCCTATAGAAGATGCAGAGCTTCTACTTCGCAGCGGTGATGTACCAAAGGATGCCTGGATTAATCCTCGCGGCGGTCATCTTGGGCGTGAATCGACTGGCTGGATTGATCCTGTGATTTTTACAAAAGTCATTATTCCTTGGGAATTAAGACTGATTGAGCAATCCAGAAACCCGTCAAAATAATGTATGGAATAACAGCGGCGCCCTTAGGCGAATAAAGCCTTCGCCGCTGTATAAACGATCATCCCAACTATCAGGGTGGGGATCATCTTTTTAGTCATATAAAAAGTGATGATGGCTGCTATGCCGCCCCATATATTTGGGAACCTTAAGTCAAATTGCGCAATGCTTGATGCACTATTGGGTAAAAATAGTTCTGGCGCCAAGATGGCAACCATTGCTGCCAAGGGAGCAAAGCGAATCGCCTCCAAAATCCAATCGGCTACTTTAAAACGCTCACCAAACACTAGAAAAAATCCTCGTGCCAAAATCGTTACACAGGTCATACCAACAATTAACCAAACAATGTGCATATCGATACTCATGGTGATAGCCTTGGCTTAGGAGATCTGTCGGTCATCATGCCCACAATGACTGCCGCAAAGATTGCCAACATAATATTTAATCTGAGTGGGAGCCCGTAAGTCATTACTGCAACTGATGCAGCCGTTACTGCAGCCCACCTCGCTGCAGGACGGTCCAACATGGGCATCACAATGGCAACCAAGGCAACTGCGCCAGCAAACTGAAGACCCCAGCCATCAGGAATCTGACTGGCTAACAAAATCCCACTAATAGCGCCTACCTGCCAAAAGGCCCAGTTAGCAAACTGCATGCCCATCAGGGCGTACATCGGCAAATCATGGGGGTCAGCTTGACGCTCTTTCGCTGTGAGGGGTTTGGGGTAGCGCTTAATAAAAAAGAGATATCCAAAATCAGCAGTGCAGTAGCCCAAAAAAATTCTACGCCAGGCTGGCAAATACGCAAAGTGCGCTTGTAGTACCAGACTAAAAATCACAAAACGCAAGTTCACCATGAAGGAGGTAATGAGGATGATCCAAATAGGAAGATCTGCGGCAATTAAGGGAAGTGCTACCAACTGAGAAACGCCAGCATAGACAGATAAATTCATGCCAATCGCTTGATAGACTGTCAAAGTAGACTTTGCTAATGCAATGCCCGTGACGAGCCCCCAGATCGAGACTGTTACTCCTGATTGCGAAACATCTCTAAATCCTTCAATAAATACGCGTTTTTGTTCTGGTGCCATGAAATGTAATTAGATTCCCATGTTTCTATGCAGAATCTTAGATTTCATTTCATCCCAAAGGCTTTCAAAATCCCCAGCCTTTTCCTCAGCAATATTCACTGGATCATAGAGATGTCCAAAGACGATAGATTCTCTTTTAACGAGGGTCTTCTCAAACTCAGACAAACTGATTGGTTTATCTTCCATATCGCGAGTCAGCTCGGCAGAGCAAACAATGGCTTGCTCTTCATCTTTGTCTACCACGGCAAACTCAATAAACTGTTGATGCTTGTCGACAATGACCAAGGTACCTCGAGCATAGGTCACCGCATCATGCTGTTGAACAATATAGGCCAGAAATTGATCTTCGTCTGCCCTTTCCATCTGAAGGTCATCAATAAAAAATAGGTATTGATCACCATCACCATTTACTAGAGTGAAGACTTTAGGTGTAACGCCATGGCCTAAGACTAAATTTCGGTAATAAGTGGAGACCTCTACAGCAAGGTTTTCTGAAAATAGATGCATTACGAATTCGCTGAATATAGAAATTATGC
>CALQED020000205.1 GCA_943329505.2 Polynucleobacter meluiroseus
CATTACCTACTAGGACTTCATATAGTCCAGATACTGGCGCTGGAGTAACGCTACGCACTTTAGCGTTGGAGCCTAATTTCTTTTGTATCTCTGCTTTAATCAGTTGATCAGATTGGGCTTGAGCTGATTCATAAAAAAGCATGCTAGTACATGTGAATGCAAGCATCGACAAAACTACCGATAAAAATTTATTCAAAATCAATTTCTCCTAATGCGCGCTCGATGAGGCGTTGTTTAATGAAGTGGCTTTTATTAACCAAGCCTAGACCCCAGTTACGCAATTGCTTTTCTGTGCTACTACCGCCAGCAAATAATTTTTTCAACTTATCGGTTACCCATAAAAGCGCGCTGGTATCACCCTGGCGTTGACGTTCATAACGACGGAGCAAGGTCAGATCGCTTAATGAGCGAAAAGATTCGCGTTTGCCAAAGATATTTAGCAATACGGCAACATCTCTTAAGCCTAAGTTCAGGCCCTGGCCTGCTAATGGGTGCATGACATGGGCGGCATCACCAATGAGGATTACTTTTGGATTTACTGTTGGACCAATGAAGCGTGCTGCTCGAATTTTTCTTAATGGAAATGCGGCAGGAGTCGATTTCAGAGTCAGCTCACCAAGTTGTTTTGTAATTGCACCATTTGCAATGGATGAGAAACGCTCAAGCCACTCAGATGAATTTAACTGTAATAGTTCTTGGCCATGCTCTGGTGAAGTTGACCACACCATCGAGACTTGTTTATTGGGTAATGGGAGCATGGCAACAATATCTCCACCTGGTAGAAACCACTGGAAAGCAGTTTCAAGATGAGGATAAGTGCATGACCAGTTCGCTACAACGGCGCTTTGCGAATAACTTTCTTCGCTAGCCGTAATGCCAATCTCGGACCGAATTGGTGAGCTTGCACCATCGGCTGCGATCACGAGTTGCGCGCGAATGATGCCACCTTTTTTTAAGTGCAGTAAAGCACCATCTGTATCAACCTCTATTCTTTCCACAACATCATCAATACGCTCCAACTTATTTTGAAAGCGCGCTGCTTGATCAAGTGTATGTTCGATTAAATCTGATTCACCAATCCATGCCAGTTGGGGTATGCCAGCCTCGAATGCTGATAAATGTAGGTGATCATTTTTCTCGCCACGATCGCCATAAATGCGCATATCGCGCACGGTTTGCATGCGATTATGGTCGAGCGCATCCCAAATCTGGAGATGGGAGAGTAGCTTTTGTGTGCTGGGTGAAAATGCATAAATTCTTTGGCCCCACTGGTTGCCTTGGGGATTGGAGACGATTTGCCCTAAATCTGGGGCAATTTCCAGGGTTTGCAGCCCGAGCTGGGCCATCCCTAGGGCACAAGCCTTGCCGGTAATGCCTCCGCCCACCACAACCACATCGACAGGGCGAATTTTTGAGCCATTTACGGGCTTTTGGGGCAAATCGTTTTGGCGGGCTTCTGACATAACTCGATGATATCGAAACCAGCCCCTTTACAATGTCCCCATGTCTTTGAAATGTGGCATCGTCGGCCTGCCTAACGTCGGCAAATCTACCCTCTTTAATGCGCTTACCAAGGCTGGAATCGCAGCGGAAAACTATCCTTTCTGCACGATTGAGCCTAATGTGGGCGTAGTGGAGGTTCCTGACCATCGTTTGGCTGCCTTGGCTCAGATCGTGAGCCCTGAGCGCATCTTGCCAGCCGCAGTGGAATTTGTTGATATTGCAGGCCTAGTCGCTGGCGCCTCAAAAGGCGAAGGCCTTGGCAATCAATTTTTAGCTAATATTCGCGAAACAGACGCTATTACCCATGTAGTACG
This sequence comes from Polynucleobacter meluiroseus, assembly GCA_943329505.2. GTDB lineage: Bacteria > Pseudomonadota > Gammaproteobacteria > Burkholderiales > Burkholderiaceae > Polynucleobacter > Polynucleobacter meluiroseus_E. Next base: position 1,818 of record CALQED020000205.1, read on the forward strand.
CTGTTTTGAAGATCCGAATGTGATTCACGTTGCCGGCAAAATTGATCCCATTTCTGATATCGGCGTGATTGATACAGAGCTGGCCCTTTCAGATCTGGCGACAGTTGAAAAAACACTCAATCGCTCTAGTAAGGCCGCCAAGTCGGGCAATGATAAAGAGGCGGCAGCTCTAGTGGCGGTATTAACCAAGGTTCAATCACATTTAGATTCTGCTCTACCTGTGCGCAGTATGAATTTAAGTGATGACGAAAAACTCTTAATTAAGCCCCTGTGCTTAATTACTGCAAAGCCTGCAATGTATGTGGCTAATGTGAAAGAAGATGGTTTTGAAAATAATCCTCATCTTGAGGCAGTCAAACAGCATGCAGCTAAAGAGCAGGCCCCTGTAGTTGCTGTATGCGCAGCGATAGAAGCAGAGATTGCAGATTTAGATGACGCTGATAAGACTGAGTTCTTAGCGGACCTTGGAATGAATGAGCCAGGACTGGATCGCGTCATTCGCGCTGGTTATGCTTTGTTAGGGTTGCATACTTATTTCACGGCTGGCGTTAAAGAGGTACGTGCCTGGACTATTCATCAGGGTGATACTGCGCCACAAGCTGCTGGTGTGATTCATACAGATTTTGAGCGTGGCTTTATTCGTGCACAAACTATCGCATATGATGACTTTATTCAATATAAAGGCGAGTCAGGCGCCAAAGAAGCCGGGAAGATGCGCGCCGAAGGTAAAGAATATGTGGTTAAGGATGGAGATGTGTTGAACTTTTTATTTAATGTCTAATACACGACTGCCTGAAGATCAAAATAAAAAAGCCCTGACATCAGGGCTTTTTTATTAACTACTCTTATCAGATAGAAATACTTAAGCGGATCTAGCAGCCTTCTCTAAGCATTTGGAAAGTTCTTCATAGCGCTTGAGTGCTAGCTTGGTTGGCAATACTTCTTTTTTGCGACCATCTTCATTTGCTGCCATCTTGATATAGCCCATTGCATTAAGATTTTTCAAGCGCCCATGTAAGGTCGCTTGTGATCCTAAATCAGCAAGTGAAATGAGATCGCCAACAAGGACTGACTGCTTTGAATGGGCTGAGGTGATAATTTTGTCCAAAAGACTTTCTTCAATGGTGTCTAGTCTCTTGCCAGGATTGATTCGATCGAGGGCATCGATCAGATTTAAAAACCGTAAATAAGGAGATTGCTTGGAGGTGGGCATGATGACAGTGATGAGTATTGATGTATCGTATTAGCTCTAGGGTTAATACTGACTTTATTCTATATTTCCTTAGCATGCAATATTTTTCAATCATCAATAAGCCATACTCTAAGCAATGTCGAAATTATTCTCACTTATGCGCATAGGAATAGCTGGTTTTGTAATTAGTTCGCTAATGTACTCAGCACTTTTTTATTTTAACTCATGGCTCACCAGTTCCTTGATATTTGGTTCGGGTGTGAATTGGATTTATTTGCCTGCAGGCTTACGTCTTTTCCTTACGTTGATCTTTGGATTGCCAGC
>CALQED020000206.1 GCA_943329505.2 Polynucleobacter meluiroseus
ATGTGCTACAGACCCTCTCATTCCAAATAGCCTTCACGAGCTGATTCAATCAACTGAAAGCTTAAATCGAGCCAAGGCAGTGCTGGCAAATGCGAATGCAGTTACAGGAAAAATAGATGCTGTTACGTTTAAGGCACCGATTGAACAGCCAGGAAAAATTATCTGTATGGGTTTAAATTACGCTGACCATGCGGCCGAAGGTGGGCATGGCAGACCTGAATACCCCAGTTTTTTTATGCGCGTCCCCAGTTCCTTGACTGCTCATTTAACGCCCATCGTGCGCCCTAAAGTTTCTGACAAACTCGATTACGAGGCAGAACTGGCTTTTGTAATTGGTAAAAAAGCGCGGCACCTCACACTACAGAATGCTTTAGAGTGCGTGGCTGGCTATAGCATCTTTAATGATGGCAGCATCCGAGATTACCAGCGCAAAACCAACCAGTGGACTATTGGTAAAAACTTTGATCAAACTGGTGCGTTTGGTCCCTGGCTCGTTACCCCCGATGAACTTCCTGCGGGGTGTGATGGTTTAAATATTCAATCACGCCTCAATGGCCAAGTGATGCAAAACGCCAATACCAAAGATTTTTTATGGGGCGTTGCTGAAACTATCGTCTTGATTACTGAATGCATGACCCTAGAGCCGGGCGATGTCGTGATTACTGGCACTCCTGCTGGCGTTGGCTATGCAAGAAAACCACCCGTCTTTATGAAGCCTGGTGATATTTGCGAGATTGAAATCGAATCGATTGGCATCTTGCGTAATAGCATCGCAGACGAATAAGCTGCCAAGCTATCGTACTACCCCCTAAATAAGGCTTATTTGCCCATATTTAGGGGGATTCCTCCCAGAGCAACGAGGCCAAGCAAGCATTAAAATAGGCCCATGATGAAAACACCTGAACTCTTAGCCCCTGCAGGCAGTCTGCAAATGCTCGAAACCGCTTTTGATTTTGGAGCCGATGCAATTTATGCAGGTCAACCACGATACTCTCTGCGCGTTCGCAATAATGACTTTGGCAAGATCGAGGTTCTTAAACAAGGTATCGATACCGCCCATCGTCTAGGCAAAAAGTTTTATCTGGTTTCGAACCTATTGCCTCACGGTGGTAAGACCCGCACTTATATTCGGGATATGTCTCCTGTCGTAGATTTAAAACCGGATGCAATGATCATGTCTGACCCAGGTCTGATCATGATGGCCAGAGAGGCATGGCCGGATATGCCGATTCATTTATCAGTCCAAGCCAATACTGTAAATGGTGCGTCTGCAAAGTTTTGGCGCTCAGTAGGAATTAGTCGCGTCATTTTGTCACGTGAACTCTCTTTTGATGAGATTGAAGAAGTTCGTCAAGACTGTCCTGAGATGGAGCTGGAAGTATTTGTCCATGGCGCTTTATGTATCGCCTACTCTGGACGCTGCCTACTCTCTGGTTATATGTCTCATCGAGACTCGAACCAAGGTGCCTGCACGAATGCTTGCCGTTGGGACTATAAAGTTAAACCAGGCCAACAAACTCCTAGTGGTGATGTCGTGCTACTTCAAGAGGCCAAAAGGCCTGATGATTTGATGCCTATGGAAGAAGATGAGCATGGCACCTACATCATGAACTCAAAAGATTTGCGGGCAGTTGAGCATATTGAACGACTCACTAAGATGGGCGTAGATTCTTTCAAGATTGAGGGTCGAACTAAATCACCCTATTATGTATCTCGTACCTGTCAGTCCTATCGCTCAGCCATTGATGATGCAGTTGCCGGTAGGCCATTTAATAAATCCCTACTTGGCAATCTTGAAGGCCTAGCCAATCGTGGCTATACCGACGGCTTCTATGAGCGTCATCATGATAAAGAGTACCAGCTCTATATGCGAGGCTATTCCTTGTCAGGTAGAAGCTTGTATGTTGGTGAAACCTTAGATTTTGATCAAGCCACTGGTCGCATGAAAGTGGATGTCAAGAATCGTTTCTCCGTTGGCGACAAGCTAGAGATTATTGAGCCCCAAGGTAATCAAGATATTGTTCTAGATGCCATGTGGAATATGAAAGGCGAGCCTATTACTGTTGCCCCTGGCTCTGGTCACTTTGTCTGGATTAAGCTTGCACTGAAAAATCAGAAAGCCTATATTGCCCGCTATACCAATGAGCCTGCTCCTGTAGAAGCTGCCTCTGATTGCTCTAGCTGTAACGCTTGATTAGCTAACCACAGATCGATCTTTATGAACGAAGTTGCAAGCACTATCCAACCGAAACGTAGCTTTAAAGAAAGTTTGATTGCTGAAGTAAAGAAAGCAATGGCGCTTTCCATTTATTTTGGAACTTGGTTTTGCGCTCTGACCTTTTTGGCGGTTACCTCACTACATAATCATCCCATTCCGCTCACCATTTTTGGCTTGGCACTGGTCAAGGGAGCGCTTTCTGCAAAATTTATGTTAATTGGGCAAGCGATTTTCCCCATTAAAGTCAACAAGACCTACGGTATTCTCAGATCTCTATCGGTCCTATCCTTAATTTACCTTGCTATTGTTTTGTCCCTAAATTATCTGGAGGCTGGCATTGAAGGAGCTATCCATGGGAAGAACTTTATTGAATCAATGGCCTCGTTTGGACAGGCAAACCCATTACATATTCTGTCAATGTCTATCGTCTATTGGCTCATCGTCTGGCCCTACCTGATTTTTACTGGTATGCAAATGGTGATGGGCAAAGAAAATGTAGTGAGCTTGCTCTTTGGTAATAGAGCTTCTGAAAATAAATAATTGCTATTGTTGGCAGTCATCTATGCGAGTCTTGACTGCCCGCCTATGCTTTAGCTGTGCTTTAACATTCTCGATATTTCAGGTTCAAGCCCAAGAAATTGAAGCGCGTGCCTATTCCAATGCGCCAATTGGGATGAACTTTATTACTGCTGGTATTGCCCAAGCTAAAAGTGGCTCTTACACACTCAATACGCAAGCACTTAGTCTGACACATGTGATTGATGTTGCAGGTCAATCTGGAAGACTCACTTTAGTACTGCCTTATGCTGAATTAACTGGTGCAGGACAAGTCGGTAAACAGGTCATCAATGCTTCAGCGGAAGGCCTATCAGATCCACTGATCAAAGCCTCCGTCAATCTCTATGGTGCGCCAGCATTAAACAATAGTGAATTTACCCAGTACCAACAAGACCTTATTATTGGCGCAAGCTTAGCCGCTTCGATTCCTTGGGGTCAGTACAACAGCAACCAGCTGATCAACGTAGGTGCTAATCGATCCTTGATTCAACCTGCGATGGGGCTTTCTCAAGCAGTAGGACCCTGGAGGTTGGAGCTTGCAGGTATGGCAAC
>CALQED020000207.1 GCA_943329505.2 Polynucleobacter meluiroseus
TCTTGTTGCGCCGGGGTTTGTTGTTGTAACAACGCAATCGCAGGCTGAATGGCATCTTTCCAGCGATTACTTAAAACTAGTAATGTAATGAGTACTTCCTTAGGCTTGGTTTCGGATGCAGGCGATAAGCTATCCCACGTTTTAGCAGCGTTCAAAGCTAATTCAGGAGATCCCCCAGCAATTCCAATTTCCATCGCTCTTTGGGCTAGGCGTGGGTCCTTGTACTCCCGAGCCATTTCCATATAGGTGGTGTAGGCCAAACCAGCCTCGCCCCTTTGTAGAGCAATTTCCGATGCTAATACTTCAAAAATTGCTTGCCCAGTTTTGGCTTGATCTACCTGAGCAGATACATGCCCTGACAGGATGGCCACATAGCCAATGGAGAGGAGGAATAAACCCTTGAAAAAGGATTTAAGTAACAATTTGCTCATAAGCACATTCTAATCTGCGAATCTACAATTGATTTATGCCAGAACTGCCAGAAGTTGAAGTCACCCGACTAGGAATCGCCCCCCACCTTCAGGGGCGTACTATTAGCGCCGTTAAAGTGCTTGATGGGCGCTTGCGTTGGCCTGTCCCCAGTACCCTGGCAAAGATTTTGCCTGGTCAAAAAGTGCGCGCTATTCAAAGGCGTGGAAAGTACCTATTAATGGAGTTAGATACAGGCTATGTGCTGGTTCATTTGGGGATGACAGGAACCTTACGTATTTTGCCCAGTACCGAAGCATTGAAATTGCATGATCGAGTGACTTTAGAGTTCGGAAACTTGAGCTTGCGCTTCCACGACCCCAGAAAATTTGGCGCGGTATTGTGGCACCCCAAAACTAAAGGGCCAATAGAGAAAAATACCTTATTGCAAAAATTGGGGGTCGAGCCTTTTTCAACGGAGTTTGCTGGAGAGCTTGGTGCCGAAATTTTGTATCAAGCTTCTCGTAAGCGTAGCGTTGCCGTTAAGCAATTTCTGTTGGCAGGCCAAGCGGTAGTGGGAGTTGGAAATATTTATTGCTCCGAGAGTTTATTTGCAGCAGGCATTCATCCCACTAAAGCTGCTGGAAAACTTACTCGCCCTCAATGTTCTCGACTGGCTGAGGCTGTCCGATTTATTTTAAAAAAAGCTATTGCCGCAGGCGGTAGTAGTTTGAAGGATTTTGTGAATAGCGATGGTGACCCCGGGCATTTCATGGTGCAAACCAAAGTCTATGACCGCAAAGATCAGCCATGCAAAGTTTGCAAAACGCCAATTAAACAAATTGTGCAGGGCCAGCGCTCCACTTATTTTTGTCCAGTATGTCAAAAGCGCTAACGACTACTTTTTCTGAAAAACTGATTGCATGGCATGCGCGTAGTGGGCGTTCAGGCTTACCATGGCAGGGTAATCGCGATGCATACGCAGTCTGGGTTTCAGAAATCATGCTGCAGCAAACTCAGGTAGCTACAGTTTTAGAGCGCTACCCCCGTTTTATGAAGCGCTTTCCGACGGTAAAAAAACTTGCTGCTGCTCAACTAGATGAGGTCTTGGCAGAATGGGCTGGGCTGGGTTACTACTCACGCGCTCGAAATCTGCATGCGTGCGCACAGCAAGTGATGCAAGAGTTTGCAGGTCAATTTCCGAGTGATCCAATATTGCTCGAGGAACTCAAGGGTATTGGCCGTTCAACGGCAGGGGCAATCGCCGCTTTTGCTTTTCATGAAAGAGCCCCAATTCTAGATGCCAATGTCAAAAGAATTTTGGCGCGTTTATTTTCTGTGGAGGGCGCGCTACAAGATAAGGTGGTGAATGATCATTTATGGAAATTAGCGAGCAAGCTATTACCAAGCAAGCCTCAGGACATGCCGGTCTATACCCAAGCATTGATGGACTTTGGCGCCACCTGGTGCACTGCCCGCAAACCAGTTTGTCTAAGTGGTGAAAAAAAATGCCCATTTGAAAAAGACTGCCAAGCAAACCTAAGTAATCAAGTTTTATCACTGCCACACAAGACAGTTAAAGCAAAGTCACCGGAGTTTGACTGCGACATGCTTTTAATGAGATCTGGTAATGCGATTCTTTTGCAAAAGCGACCAAGTAAAGCCATCTGGGGTGGTTTATGGTCTTTGCCAGAATCTGTTTGGGTGGCAAAATCTACGCCCAGAAAACAAGCTCCAAGCCTCAAGCGCTTATTGGTGGCAGCTCTACCTGATGAGAGTCCGGCTGTATGGCTAAAGGTCTGTAAGACCGTAAAGGCGGGCCCCCAGATTAAGCATGTATTTACCCATCGACGCTTATGGATGCAGATTTGGGAGCTAAATGCTACAAAGTGTTTAGAGTCTGAAAATACTCATCTGAAATGGGTGCCCCTCAATCAATTGGGGCGCTATGGCTTGCCGCAGCCAATTAAGATTTTGCTACAGGGATTGAGTCTAGCTCGCGGTGACGATCTAAAAAATTAAGCTGTAAGTCAATAAAATCTTGTTGTCTACGGAAGTATTCACCGATGCGGTTTACAAGATATACCGAGCGATGTTGCCCGCCTGTACAGCCAATCGCAACCGTTAAGTAACTGCGTCCGTCCGCAATGTAGTGCGGCAACCATTTTTGAATAAAAAGCGTAATGTCACTTTCCATGCTAACTACTTCTGGAATTTTCTCCAGAAATTCTTTCACAGGTTTGTCATTGCCAGTGAGTGGTCTTAAGATTTTGTCGTAGTGGGGGTTTGGTAAGCAGCGCACATCAAATACAAGATCTGCTTCGCTGGGCACCCCTTTTTTAAACCCAAAAGATTCAAAAATCACGGTCAACCCAATGGATTCATTTTTGAGTAAGTCTTGAATCCAGGCTCGTAGAGCGTGAGCCGGTAGGTTGCTAGTATCAATGCTGTGGGCTTGGATACGCAACGGTTCCAACAAGCTTCGTTCTTTATCAATAGCCTCTATTAAAGTGGCCGATTGAGTTTCTTTAGTATTTTTTGATAAGGGGTGTCGCCGCCGCGTTTCTGAAAAACGCTGCACTAATGTATTGGTATCTGCATTTAAGAAGACGACACGCACTTGGTGATTGCGCTTGAGATTTTCAAGAATGGAGGGCAGTTGCGCAATGGATTCACCGCGACGGGCATCAATGGCAACCGCCACACGCTCACACTGCTCGTTTGCAAGAGTACTGATGAGGTTTTCGAGGAGCGAGACCGGAAGGTTATCAACACAGTCATAGCCTGCATCTTCAAAAGCCCTCAGGGCAACTGATTTACCTGAGCCTGAGATTCCGGTAATCAGATGAATTTGCATAAATTAAAGTAGGCGACCCTGAGATTTAA
>CALQED020000208.1 GCA_943329505.2 Polynucleobacter meluiroseus
CTCTTGAAACATGGTTGGCCGCCAAATCCGGCCGTTATCAGGATATACGTCTAGATCAACGATCACAGGGCGCGGGTCTACCCACAGTTCATTTGATCAACACACGAGACCCTCAAAACCAATTTAGCCCAGGTGATGTTGATAGGCCTGCGGCAAAAATTTCATTAAGCAAGCCACTCGTAAATGCAATCAAAAAAAATTTACAAAACAAAAAGCAAAGCCTAGTATTGATAAATCGCAGAGGCTATGCACCTGTGCTCAGCTGCGGCGCATGTTCCTGGCTTTCAAAGTGTCAACAATGTAGCTCATACATGGTGATGCATAAAGCAGGCACTATGGCTCGAAAGCCAGTATTAAGTTGCCACCATTGTGGTTTGGTGAAGCCTATCCCCAGCCATTGCCCCGATTGTGGCAACGCGGATTTAAAAACCCTAGGTCAGGGGACCCAAAGGCTGGAGGACTCGATTGAAGAAGTTTGGCCAAGCGCCAGAGTACTGAGGGTCGATACGGATTCCAGCCGCAAGGGCAAGGGTGCAGAGGGGCTATTCCAAGAGATTCATGAGGGTAATGTAGACATTGTTGTTGGCACTCAAATGATTGCCAAAGGACATGACTATCAAAATATCGGATTGGTTGCCGTATTAGATGCCGATAGCCGTTTATTCTCCCAAGATTTTCGTGCGGCAGAAAGATTATTTGCGCAACTTGTTCAGGTTGCTGGTCGCGCCGGAAGGGCCAGCAAAGTTGGTGAACAAAGCGGTGATATATACATTGAAACGCAATTTCCAGAAGCAGCAGTGTTTCAATATTTATTGAAACATGATGTCGATGGATTTTTATCTCACATTGCTAGCGAGCGTGATGAGGCCAAATTGCCGCCCTTCTCTTACCAAGGCTTGGTCCATGCTGAAGCCAAGAGTCTAGATAAAGCAATTGGGTTTTTAAGTGCTCTGAAAGGACGCTTAAGGGCTCAGGGCTTGATTACTAATGGCTTGCGAGCCTATGACCCCGTCCCTAGGAGCATGGTGCGGGTTGCCGGAATTGAGCGCGCTCAGTTGGTGGTGGAGTCCGATGATCGCAGACAGCTCCAGGATGTTTTAGAGGCCATTGATCGTGATTTGCGAGATAACTCTCAAGGCCGCATTAGCAAGGGGGAACGCATTCGTTGGCTCATTGAGCGTGACCCAATCTCAATTTAATATTTACGCTCCGGGACCAGAGTTATATTTTTCTAAACTCAACAGTTGATTTAATTCCGATGTAAGGCTGTCAGCAGAATTAGGTTTGATTTTGAATAGCCAAACTGCATAGGGTTTCTCATTGACCAATTCAGGAGAGGCATCAACCGCCTCATTAAGTGCAACGATTTCACCGCTAATGGGCGCATGGATATCGCTAGCTGCTTTTACAGACTCGATCGTCGCAATGGCTTCGCCTTGTTTGACCTGTTGACCAAGCTTAGGCGCCTGAAAGAACATTACATCGCCCAGGGCTTCTTGAGCATGATTGCTAATGCCAACCCATACTAAGCCATCGTTATCAATATCAGCCCATTCATGAGTTTCTGCAAATTTAAATGTATCGTGACTGTTCATGTTTTATCCTTTGGGAGCATTTTATGCGCAGTCCAATAAACTGTCTTGCCCTAGGCGATGCATTGATACATATTTATATATGCCAATTAAATTAGGAATCGTTCCCGTTACACCATTTGAGCAGAACTGCTCTATCCTAGTTTGTCAGGAGACTGGAGATGCCGCCGTAGTTGACCCTGGCGGGGATATTGAAAAAATTCTTGCTGGGGTTCAGCAGATGGGCGGTAATGTTAAGAAGATTTTGCTGACCCACGGACACTTAGACCACTGTGCTGCAGCGAAAGATTTAGCTGATCAGTTGAAAGTGCCGATTGAAGGCCCTCAAGAGGACGAGCGTTTTTGGATTGATCAATTGCCTGAGCAGACTGTACGCTTTGGGTTTGGTCAGGCCAAAGTATTTGAGCCCAATCGTTGGCTCAATGATGGCGACCATGTTCAAGTGGGCAATATCGATCTTGAAGTAATTCATTGTCCCGGCCATACCCCAGGGCATGTTATCTTTTTTGACAAAGCAGATCGTCTAGCAATCGTTGGCGATGTTTTATTTGCAGGTTCGATTGGTAGGACAGATTTTCCGCGTGGTAATCATGCAGATTTAATTAATGCAATTAAGACTAAGCTTTGGCCACTGGGAGATGATGTGCAGTTTGTGCCAGGTCACGGACCAATGTCTACATTCGGAAAAGAACGCAAAACCAACCCTTATGTGGGAGTCGGAGTTTAAAACTGAAGACTTAAGAGATTAGGCTTTTGCTGAACCAGTACGATGTGTACGGTTGTAAAGACAGCTAGCGCAAATCCAACGTTGTTTGCGATTGCTGGTTGGAATCCATGTGCCACCCTCAAGTCGTTTTTCGCGACTGCAAGAAGAGCAAAACTTAAGGCTCTGAGATGAATCTTGGGTAGCTGCTGGAGTTGAGGTAGTCATGGGCAATCCGGGTAAGTCAAATCTTTGTACAGAGATCTATTTTACCCGTTTTGTCCTACTGGTACTGGGGTTAAGACAACCCGGACAGAATCAGCCGTCTTATTGCCATCAAAATCCAGCCAAGCCTTATTTTCAAAGTCGTAGAGCTTACATTTACGGGCGGTGTCAAAATACCAGCCCCAAGAGAACTTTTGTATAAAAATGCGATCCGGAAGGATGGTTTCTAGGGTTGTTTGGGCCTCTTGGAGGCGGTAAAGCGGTACGCTCATATCGACGTGATGGGCGGTATGCTCCATGATGTGGTGCATCAAAGAGCCCCAAATCCAGTTAAAGGTAAGGTGCACAGTGGTCGAAACAAAGGGCTGGGCACGTAGCCATTCAGACTTTTTGTCGTACCAAGAAACCGATGGGTGCGTGTGATGAACATAGACAACAAACCCAATCATGCCGTTCCAAAACAAGAAGGGCACCACAAAGCCGGTCAGCAAGCCAACCCAAATCGATTGACCAGTAGCGATTGCACCAGCGATAAGACAAGCAATCCAAACGATTGCAAATGCGGTTACGAGCAAATTGTCTTTTAAGAAAATAGGGCGATCACCGGGTTTGTTTTTTGCATTTGGGAAGTACTCGCGCCTCCACCATATTTCAATAAGGTAGTAGAAAACAGGACCCCAGCCGCTGCGATAGAGGCGCTCTAGAGCCTTACGCATTGGGCTTAAGGCGTCATATTCCGCTTTTGATAGAGGCGCCCAAACACAGTCA
>CALQED020000209.1 GCA_943329505.2 Polynucleobacter meluiroseus
ATGTAGCGGTTCTTAAAAAATCCTTCGCGATAATCCACACCTAAGCGCTTGGCAACTTGCATCGCAGCAGGTCGGCTCGAATCGGGGATTGGCATAACCACATCAATCTCATCAACATTAGTCTCTTTACGAATCTTCTCTGCCAAGTAATCGCCCATGCGCATGCGCACGTTATAGACTGTTACACCATCGATCGTGGAATCTGGCCGAGCCATGTAGACGTATTCAAAGATACAAGGGGTCAGAACGGCATTAGGTACACATTGGCGTGCATAGAAATTGCCATCTAAATCAATATAGATCGCCTCGCCCGGATTAACATCACGCACAAAAGTAAAGCCGAGACCTTCAAGTGCCACAGACTCTGAGGCCAGCATCCACTCAGGACCCTGCGGTGTGTCAATCCGGCCAATACAGAGAGGACGGATACCAAAAGGATCGCGGAATGCCAATAAGCCATAACCAGCAATCAAAGAGACGACTGCGTAAGATCCTTTAACGCGACTAGTGACTCCAGTGACAGCGTTAAACATCGCACCTTCATCTAAGGCAGCACTATTGGTTTCTTTTTGGAGCTCATCTGCCAGAACATTGAGCAAGACTTCAGTATCTGAACTAGTGTTGATGTGACGACGATCACGGTAAGCCATCTCTACTCGTAGGCTTGGAGCGTTGGTCAGATTACCGTTATGCGCCAAAATAATCCCGTAAGGAGCGCTGACATAAAACGGTTGCGCCTCTTCTTCGCTGCTCGCTGAGCCTGCTGTGGGATAACGGACTTGGCCAATACCTGCGTTACCCACTAAGCTACGCATATTGCGGGTTCTAAAGACGTCTCGTACCAAGCCGTTGGCTTTATGCATCGTGAACGAATTACCATTCATTGTCGCGATACCCGCTGCATCTTGGCCACGATGTTGCAGCAGCAAGAGCGCATCATAGAGAAGTTGATTTACTGGTGAGTGAGAAACAGTTCCGACGACGCCGCACATATCTCTAGATTCCTATTGTTAATGTAGGAGTAATAGTTGGGGTAATTTTAGGCATTGCATCACTCAACTGCTTTGCCCAATCGGTTGGCAACCAACCTTTGATTAATCCAGTAGCCATATCAATCGCTGGCCTAGTAATCGCATTTTTCCATGCGGTGGTTTGTGGCAAGGGCGTCAAGACAGCCAAGGTGGCAAGCACCACCACAATCAAGCCACCCCGCAATAAACCAAATACCAAACCTAAAAAGCGATCCGTCAAACTTAAGCCTGCTGACAAAATAATCTTTTGCACTAAGCCACCAAATAATCCACAGATAATCAGGGTCAATACAAACAAAATCAAGAAACTTAAACCAAGGCTTAGCAATTCATCTAGATGGAAAGTGGAAAGCCATTCGGTCGAGAGATAACTGCTGTAGTGATAAGCAACCCAAGCTGCGACAAACCAGGAAGCCAGTGCAAGCACTTCTTTAAATAAGCCCCGCGAGATACCTACCAATGCCGACACTAAAAGTACAACTAGGGTGAAGTAATCCACCGATGTTAGCTTTAAGGTGGATAAGTATTCCATTACTGTTTACCAGTCTCAACGAGTCGTGGTGATAGACCCATCGCCTTGATTTTCTTTTCAGCTGCCTCAGCAGCATCTTTATCAACATAGGGGCCTGCGCGCAACACATAAAGCTTAGTACCATCCGCACCCGCTCTATTTAAAACATAGTTTGGAATTTTCTGGTCTTTGAGTTTGGCAATCCAGCCTTTAGCGCGCTCTTCAGAAGCAAAAGCGCCAATTTGAATCACGTATTTGCCTGTTCCGCTTGGACCATCGTTACTTGCAGTCGCTTTGCTTGCATCATCGGTTTTAGGTTTAGCGCTAGAGGCAGCAACAACCTCTTCACCGGCAGCCAAGCCTAAGCCAGGTGCTTTGCTTGGCGCAGGAGTGGCTGGCTTTACTTCAGGTTTTACCTCAGGAACTGGAGTGGGCACAGGTGCAGCAAGCTTAGGTGCTTCTACTGGTAATTCTGTTTTGGGTTTTTCTGCTGCTTTAACTTCTGGCTTGTTATCAGCACCAGGTATTGGCAAACTGGTCACAATATTGACTGCAATATCGTTGGGGGCAGTCTTTGGTCTGCTATCTAAAATTCGTGGCAGCCCTACTACAGCAAATAAGACCAATACAGCGGCACCAATTAAACGATGGCGTGCGCGTTGTTGTTCTGGGTCTTCGGTAAGTGCGAGCTCTTCAGCTTCGGCAGCGCGTTGAAAACTTCGGGGAGCCTCACGTTGAGCGGTACGACGCCCAACTGAACCTAATTTAAGGTCATCAGTCTGTGTTTTTCGCTTAAAAAAGCTCGGTAAACGAATCATGGATCAATGCGCCTGGTTGTTTCGATAAGCCATTACGCCTGCAACGGTATAGAAGGATCCGAAGGTCACAATTCTATCACCCTCACCGGCCTGAGAAAGCGCTTTTTGATACGCTGCAGCGGGATTTTCAAAGATTTCAATACCGCCATCTGCCCCATTATTTGGCTTTACGCCCATGGCTTCAAGCTTTTCCTGCAAGGCCTTTGCTGATGAGGCCCGAGGGGTAGGCAAATCTGTACAAAACCAGAAATCCACGATATCTAACAAGGGTTTGATGACCCCTTCAATGTCTTTATCAGCCATTGCCCCAAAAATGGCATAGGTATAGGGGTGGTAGCCCATTTTGTCCAAACCTTGCCCCAAGGTGGCGGCTGCATGGGGGTTATGAGCCACATCCAACACCACCGTAGGCTGGCCTGGCAGAACCTGAAAACGTCCAGGTAACTCCACTAATGCAAAGCCATTGCGGATATCTTGTGCGCTCACTGGCAAGCGTTGGTGCAAGGCCATCAAAGCTGCAATCACGGCTGAGGCATTCAGAATTTGATTGGCGCCACGCAGTGCTGGATAACCGAGACCACTAAAGCGCTTTTTGCGCCCCGCCCAACCCCACTGCTGTTTATCACCCTGAAAGTTATAGTCACGACCCTGTAACCAGAGATCACACCCCAGTTTTTCTGCGTAATCAATTAAAGACTGTGGCGGCAATGGATCACCACAGACTGCAATATGCCCAGGGCGGAAGATACCCGCTTTTTCAAAACCAATTTTCTCGCGCGTATCACCCAAGAAATCCGCATGATCAATATCGATGCTCGTTACGATGGCGCAATCCGCATCGACAATATTGACAGCATCCAAACGACCACCCATTCCTACTTCCAATACGACGGCGTCTAAATTGGATTTAGCAAACAAA
>CALQED020000210.1 GCA_943329505.2 Polynucleobacter meluiroseus
AATAGCATTTGCTCAGCATAGTTATGCCAGTCCGTTGCTAGATGTAAATATCCACCGGGCTTTAAGCGCGACACCAAGAGATTGACAAATGGAGTTTGGATCAGGCGACGCTTATGATGGCGCTTCTTGTGCCATGGATCAGCAAAATAAATATGTATCCCATCCAAAGCATTTTGAGAAATCATATTCTCAAGAACCTCAACAGCATCATGACGAATCAAGCGCAGATTGCTGAGCTTATTTTCGCCAATGAGCTTAAGCAGTGCGCCCACTCCTGGAGGATGTACTTCTATAGCCAGAAAATCATCTCCGGCCCTTGAGGCAGCGATCTTGGCGGTAGTCTCACCCATACCAAAACCAATTTCCAAAATCTTGGGTTTTGTAGAGCCATCAAATGCACTAACCAAATCAAGCTCTTTTGCTACATAGGGAATCATAAAACGCGGGCCTAAGTCATCCATTGCACGCTGCTGACCTGCAGTCGTTCTTCCAGCCCTCAGAACAAATGAGCGAATACGCTCAAGCTGCCTGCCTGTTTTATTGCTAGCATCTTGCTGGGTCAACTTAGGCTACAACCTTTTTAAAATAGGCAATAGTCTCCTTAAGACCATCCTCAAGATTTACCTTGGGCTGCCAGCCCAGTTTTGCTTTAGCCAGTTCAATATTAGGCTGGCGCTGCTTAGGATCATCTGAGGGTAAGGACTGGTAGATGATCTTCGATTTACTAGCAGAGAGCTTAAGTATTGTTTCCGCCAACTGCAACATGGTGAACTCACCTGGGTTACCAATATTGGCTGGTCCAGTAAAGCCTTCTTCTGAGTTCATCATTTTGACCATCGCATCGATGAGGTCATCGACATAACAAAAGCTTCGAGTCTGCTGGCCATCGCCATAGATAGTGATATCTTTGCCTTGCAGCGCTTGCACGATGAAATTACTCACCACGCGGCCATCATTCGGGTGCATGCGTGGGCCATAGGTATTAAAGATTCTAACTACTTTGATATCGAGATTGTGCTGGCGGTGATAGTCAAAAAAGAGGGTTTCAGCACAGCGCTTGCCTTCGTCATAGCAAGAGCGAATACCAATAGGATTGACCTTGCCCCAGTACTCTTCTGGCTGGGGATGCACCTCAGGATCACCATACACTTCACTAGTAGAGGCCTGCAAGATCCGTGCCCGTGTTCTTTTGGCAAGTCCGAGCATATTGATGGCGCCATGCACACTGGTCTTAGTTGTCTGTACTGGATCGTATTGGTAGTGCACTGGAGAGGCTGGGCAAGCCAGGTTATAGATCTGATCGGTCTCTACGTAAAGCGGAAAAGTGACATCGTGCCGCATGAGCTCTAAATTGGGATTAGGCAATAAGTGAGCTAAGTTAGCCTTAGAGCCAGTAAAGTAGTTATCCACCACCAAGACATCATTACCTTCTTTAAGCAGCTTTTCAGTCAGGTGTGAACCTAAGAAGCCAGCGCCACCAGTGATCAGGATTTTGTTCATATTTTTATACTCAATCTAATTCATTAATAGTGTCGAGGGGCTTTCCAACCAGCAGATCTATAGGCATAAACTACTTCGGCCAGAACAATCAATAACGATGTCATAAAGGATATCAGACCGAATACAAAGGTCCAAATAACATAAGATGTTTGTAATGAACGAACGGCGCCCGCCTGAAAGAAAAACAGCTCAAGAACGGTCAGAGAAATAAAGACGCCACTTAAAACATCAAAAAAGATCGCTGCAGTACAGAGGCGCCCACGAATCTTAGCCTCATTTGCTTCAACTTCCATATGCCTCAATGCTGCTTCATTTTTGATGTTGCCCTCATTAAGCTTGTTTTGAATAACGCGCATTCGATCAACTGTTCTGGCTAAACGTCCAGAGATTGCATTAATTAAAGTTGCTACTGCTGTCAATAAAAATACTGGTGCTAAGGCTAGCTGAATATTATTCGTAATTGCATCTATTGATACATCCATATTGAACCTTTTATATTCTTTTAAATTGCTATGACCAGGCAATTAAACCGGTGTAAGAAGTCACCAACACCAGTAGCCCAAAGATAATCCGATACCAAGCAAAAGGAATAAAATTGTGATGCGCTACATAATGAATTAACCAGCGTACGCAGATAAAAGCTGAAATAAATGCAGCAACAAATCCTAGGGCAATAGCAATACCAAAATCACCTGAAATAGACACAGGATTGTTCCAAAGCTTTAATAATTCATAAGCAGTTGCGCCGCCAATCACAGGTATTGCGAGGAAAAAAGAGAACTCCGTTGCAACTACACGCGGCAAGCCAAACAACATTCCTCCAATAATGGTTGCGCCAGAACGCGAGGTACCCGGAATTAAAGCGGCACATTGGGCAATACCTACTTTGAGTGCGTCTAAATAGGTGAGGTCATCAACCGACTGAATATGGCTATGAGTGATCGTCTTTTTTTCCTGTCGACGCTCGGCCCAAAAAATCACTAGCGCACCTACAATGAGGGCGCTAGCTACTGGAATTGGAGAAAATAGAAGCGACTTAATCTGTTTTCCCAGGAGGAGGCCTAGGCTCATTGCGGGCGCAGAAGCAATTAGCAGCAGCAAAACAAAACGGCGGGAGTTGGCACTGCTTCTCAAGGACAAGGCTACATGGAGTAACTTTTCTCGAAATTCCCAGCAGACTGCCAAAATAGCCCCAAACTGAATGATGATCTCAAAGGCTTTACCGCGTTCATCATTGAAATTGAGCAAGTCCCCCACTAAAATGAGGTGGCCAGTACTAGAGACTGGTAAAAACTCGGTTAAGCCCTCAACTACTCCCAGAATAAGCGCTTTTAGCAACAATATAGGATCCATAGGCAAATTTTATAGGTATATGAAAACTCCCCTACTATTTGGCAAAATTGACGCCAAATACCCATCCAAATGGATTTAGCCTTAAACTTCATGCACCTTTAAAGTAGATGAATTTCATGAACCCAGCCCGCTTTCGCCTTTCTCGACTGACTGCCTTTAGTCTAATTCTGAGTCAGGCGCTCGGACTGCATTCTTGGAACTCAAGCGCCTTTGCACAAAGCCCCAATGATTTAGTAAAGCCAGCTTTACCAACCCCAATGAGCGCTTCATCGTTAATTGGCTTGGATAAACCACCTCAAATTGCACTACCTCCAAGCAAAACTGCTTTGCCTAGCACTTTAGCGCCATCAAGCCTCAATAACAGCAATAACGCTAGTAACGATGATCAAAAAGGGCGGTTAGCGGATTTGATTCAGCTCTAT
>CALQED020000211.1 GCA_943329505.2 Polynucleobacter meluiroseus
ATTATTTGGTGCGTCTGGTTATTATTTTCTCAGCTTAAAGTTAAGGTAAAACTCAAGCCAGATGGCGAGGTTGCTGATACTGGTCACGTTTGGGATGGTGACTTACGCGAGTTGAATAATCCATTGCCACGTTGGTGGATGTGGATGTTCCTGATCTCTTGTATTTTTGCTTTGGTGTATTTAGTTCTCTATCCAGGACTTGGTTCTTATCCGGGAATCTTAGGCTACAGCACTGATGGTGCTTTGATGCAATCGATGACAAGCGCTAATGATGAATTAAAGCCGGTCTATGCTAAATACGTGAAGATGAATATTGAGGAAGTCGCTGCTGATCCTAAAGCGCGTGAAATGGGTCAGCGACTATTCTTGAATTCCTGTGCACAGTGCCATGGCTCTGATGCTGGTGGGGCAAAAGGTTTCCCGAATTTAACCGATAGGGATTGGCTCTATGGTGGCTCCCCAGAAAACATCAAAACTACTATTACCAATGGGCGCAATGGAGTGATGCCTCCATTTCCGCAATTAGATAGTAAGCAAATCATCGATGTTGCTAACTATGCTCGTAGTTTGTCTGGTTTATCAGCAGATGATCTTAAGGTAGTCCGTGGTGCTGAGATATTTAAATCGAACTGCGTTGCTTGTCATGGCGCTGATGGTAAAGGTAATATCGCTTTAGGCGCACCGAACTTAACTGACAAAACTTGGCTCTATGGCGGCTCTGAAGCAACTATTATTGAGACGATCACTCAGGGTCGTATGGCAATGATGCCTGCCCAAGATAAAGTATTAAGCCCCGAAAAGATTCAGTTGTTAACCGCCTATGTGTGGGGCTTGTCTAACAATAAACAACCAACAGCTACGAAGTAAGCGGTGCCAAGTAATACGCCGGGTGGGAAACCGATTCCAATTGATGTCATTGAGGAATCTCTTTACGAGGTTCGGCGTAAGATTTACCCACGCTCAGTCACAGGACTCTTTGCTCGCTGGCGTTTCATTCTGGTATTTGCTACCCAACTATTATTTTATGGCTTGCCATGGCTTAGTTGGAATGATCGTCAAGCGGTTCTCTTTGATTTAATCCAACGTAAGTTTTATATCTTTGGTCTAGTGCTATGGCCACAAGATGTTATTTATCTCACGCTGTTATTAATTCTTTCTGCTTTAGCTTTATTTCTATTTACTGCTGTAGCAGGACGCTTATTTTGTGGCTATGCTTGCCCACAAACGGTCTATACCGAAATCTTTCTGTGGATTGAACGTAAAGTGGAGGGTGATCGCTTTGCGCGTATTCGCTTAGATGGTGAAGAATGGCCTTGGGATATTCGTAAGTGGCGTCTTAAGGCAACTAAGCATTTCCTCTGGCTCTTGATCGCATTTTGGACGGGCTTCACTTTTATTGGCTACTTCACGCCAATCACCACTTTAGGCTCAGCCTTACTCCATTTATCGCTAGGTCCCTGGCAGACATTCTGGTTGTGCTTCTATAGCTTTGCAACCTGGGGTAATGCAGGCTTTATGCGTGAACAGGTTTGTAAATACATGTGTCCTTATGCTCGCTTCCAAAGTGTGATGGTGGATAAAGATACGTTCCTTGTCACCTATGACAAAGTGCGTGGCGAACCAAGAGGTAGTCGTCATAAATCAGCTAATCAAAGCTCATTGGGTCTTGGCGACTGCGTCGATTGCAGTATTTGTGTGCAGGTATGTCCAACAGGTATTGATATTCGCGATGGTCTGCAATACATGTGTATTGGCTGCGGGGCCTGCATTGATGCTTGTAATCAGGTGATGGAAAAAGTAGATTATCCAAAGGGTTTAATTCGTTACACCACTGAACGTGCGATTGAGGATCGCGCATCTAATCAAAGCGCGATTCGCCATATTTTACGTCCACGAGTATTGATCTATACCGCCTTTATGACTGTTTTAGCAGCTGCTTTTCTGGTGTCCTTAGCAACTCGTAATCCATTACGAGTAGATGTGATGCGAGATCGGGGCGCCTTAGCACGTGAAGTTGAGGGTGTGCGCATTGAAAACATATACCGCATTCAGATTATGAATGCCTCTGAACATCAGATGAATGTAGAGATCACGGCCACTGGCTTAGAGGATTTAAAAATTCTCAACTCTCAGGGACAAGTCGTTTCCAAGATTAAGGTCGGGCCTGCAAGCAATCTATTGATGCCCATTAAAGTGAGCAGTGCAATGGGTGCGAACGATCCAGGAAACTACCCGATTCATTTTGATGTGATTGCCCAAGAGCTTTCTGGCAATGAAATGATCATCAGAAAGCGTGATGAGAAATCAACTTTTATTATTCCCCGTTAAGCTAGCAAGTAAAAATAGAAGATAGAGAGGACGCAGATGACTGAACAGCAAACTATCAAGCCCTGGTGGAAGCAGTTATGGCCTTGGCTACTCATTAGTGGTCCTGCTATTGCCATGATTGGCTGCATCATTACCATCTGGTTGGCGCTCACTATGCATGTTGATAAACCGTTACGTGATGGGGTCGTGAAGCAGGGCTTAAAAGTTGAGCAACTGAAAGATGTACAGGTTAATAAATGAAATACCGCCTACTGATTTGGATCTTGTGGCCTTCTTTTTTGGTAGCTGGTATGGCAGAAGGCTTGTTATTTACCCTAGTGCATCCACAAGACCTCTTATTTTTTGGACATCATCCAGAATTCTCAGATGAAGGTATCTATACCATTAGCTTTTTTGCGATCTGGACTTTCTGTGCAGTTTCTAGTGCCTTAACTGCCTATATTCTGCCCGGTATTGAAGCGTCTGATAGTAAAGAAATTGACCGTGGCTTGCTTTAAATCAGTTTGATTGCCACTTCGGTATGACAGTCTTGTCGATCTGGATTGGGGATGCCTGCTAGCTCATAGAGGCCATCCATATCAATTAGCTTAATGTGGCGTTGCTTAATTTGAATTAAGCCTGATTCAGCAAAGCGGGAAAGCATTCGACTCACGGTCTCTATTTGCATACCTAGGTAGCTACCAATCTCAACACGACTCATGCGTAAATCAAATTCATTATTCAGGTAGCCACGCGCAGCTAAGCGTTGCGAGAGGCTTAGTAGGAATGCTGCCAAGCGCTCTTCGGCGCGCATGGTGCCGAGTGAAAGCAGGTGACGCTGATCTTGAGTGAGCTCGCGACTCATGATCTTATGAAACTGATTTTGTAGCGCTGGAATTTGGCGAGCTAAATCTTCAAAGGCTTCATAACGAATGATGCAGACTTCGCTTTCTTC
>CALQED020000212.1 GCA_943329505.2 Polynucleobacter meluiroseus
AAAAAAGCTGCCGCTAAAAAGCCTGCTGCTAAGAAGCGTCCAGCTGCTAAAAAAGCTGCCGCTAAAAAGCCAGCCGCTAAAAAGGCTGCTAAAAAGAAGCCAGCCGCTAAAAAGCGTCCAGCTGCTAAAAAGCGCGTAGCAAAAAAAAAGTAAGTAAGCCTGCTGCGAAGAAAGCGGGCTCTGCTGTAAAAAAGCCCGCGGCTAAGAAAGCTGCACCAGCGACTAGTGCGTTGAATCCTGCTGCTGCTTGGCCCTTCCCAACTGGCACACGTCCTTAATCAGACGGGTGTTACTAGAAGGGGTCTCTCACGAGACCCCTTTTTTATTGCTTATCGTTTCGGTGACTTAGAAGCTAAAGCCAAATGCCGTTTTGAATTGGCTGGCAATCTGTTCTTTGCTCAGTTGGTGATTCTGTGGCCCCTGATGGGTAATTTTGATTGAACCCATTAAGCTAGCTAAGCGACCAGTTGTTTCCCAGTCCATACCATTTTCAAGTCCAAACAGTAAGCCGCCACGGAAAGCGTCACCACATCCGGTGGGATCCACCACTTTTGCTGCAGGTACTGGTGGAATCGAGATGCATTTACCATCAAAGTAAATATCAGCACCTTCGGCACCCTTGGTCACAATGAGTGCTTTTACACGTTCGGCAACTTTTGCTAGGTTTAGACCAGTTCTTTGAGCAAGCATTTCTCCTTCATAGTCATTGACGGCCAAATAGCTGGCGATATCCACTAGTTCGAGGAGCTCTGGACCATTGAACATGGGTAAACCTTGGCCTGGATCAAAGACAAATGGAATATTGGCTTCTGCTAGCTGGTGACAGTGTTCCCACATTCCTTGCCGACCATCAGGCGCAACAATCCCAAATTTAGCCGCCCCTTTGGAGTTCTGGCTTCTTTCAGCAACCACTGCGGAAATTTGATTGAGGTGGGATTGATCCATCGCACCAGGATGAAATGCGGTGATTTGGTTATTGGCTTGATCGGTAGTGATCATCGCTTGTGCTGTAAATGCACTACCAATTTGGCGAATATGGCTTGCATCAATGTTGAGCTGCTTTAAACGGCTCATATAAGGTGTTGCATCACCGCCAACGGTAGCCATGATGATAGGGTCGCCACCTAAAAGACTCAGGTTATAAGCAATATTGCCGGCACATCCACCAAATTCACGGCGCATGGTTGGAACTAAAAAAGCCACATTGAGGATGTGAATTTGCTCAGGCAGAATTTGGTCGGCAAATTTGCCTTCAAAGTTCATGATGGTGTCGTAAGCGATAGAGCCGCAGATTAAGCTAGCCATAAATTACTTTCTGTCAGTGTTAAGGGAATAAAAATGGGATCAAAGTTGGTTTATTGGGGATAAAAGATGCGCACTCGGTACCCAGCTGCGTTTGGTGGCAAGTTAATGGGTAGTTCTGTTTGAATAATTTCTCCAGAGGGCGCACCGATTTTTAAAAAATCCGGATGGGATTCTTGCCAAACTCGGGGCAACCATTCTTTTGGATTGAACAGAATAGATTTCAATTCTGATTCTTCTGCATCGGTTAAAGAAACTTCTAAATTCGGTAGCAAAATTGGTATAGCGAGACGATTTTGTATTTCAACTTGCAACATTGATTGATTTGCGGGGTTTTTAAGGCCCTCTCGCGCGTTTTCAGGCGATAGTGTGACTGAAGTTATTTTCCACGCAGAAAAATCGCTCACAGGGCGATTAAAGCATCCTAGTGCGCTACATAGTTTTTCATCAATCTGCTGCAATATTGAAAATGCTCCAACCGAAAGTGAATTTGATGTTCCATCGACTCGGGGTGCCAAGCTTGGTAGCAAAGAATTTCTCGATAAATGCTCTCCAAAAATGAGAAGCAAAATAATCAAACTAGCAAATAGGAATGGCTTAAGCGTTTTTTTTTGAGCAGATGCAGCAAAACCTGCTGCAGTACCAGTAAGGGCCTGAGTCTTTTGATGATTCTGCTCTAGGGTGCCATGCAAGCAAACCCAGCCTTCACTCTCTTTCCAAACAGAAAGCGTAAGCCATTGGCTATAGGTTGCAATCACCTCATCCGCTTGTCTGGCCAGGACTCCTGATAGAACAATTTGACCGCCCGGACGCATTTTATTCACTAGCGCTGGAGCGAGCACTTGCAAGGGATTTGCCAAAATATTGGCCATCACGATGTCATATTTAGTTTCTGTATCAAGCTCTGCCGCACCTTCATTCGGCAAAACAAAGCGAATCATCGTGTTATTGGTTTCGGCGTTACTACGAGCGGCAACCATCGCTTGCGGGTCAATATCTGTGCCAACCACTGGATTGCATCCCAGTTTTGCAGCTGCAATCGCCAAAATACCTGAGCCACAGCCGTAATCAAGCAAGCTCTGGTTTTTTAAATTGACACTCTCTTCCAGCCAGAGCAAACACAGGTGAGTTGTGGGATGACTGCCAGTTCCAAATGCAAGCCCTGGATCCACGGCCAAGCAAATTGCATTGGGATCGGTTGGGGAATCGTGCCATGAGGGAACAACCCAGATACGTTTTCCAATTTGAATCGGGGCAAATTGGCTTTGGGTAAGTCTGACCCAGTCTTGCTCCTCAACGATTCTTTCTTGCGGCAAGGTGAACTTAAAACCAGCTTCCTTTAAAGAAGCAATGAGTTCAGGAATAAATTCTGCTCTACCTGAGTCATCTATCTCTGGATTGAATAGTGCGGTGACAGCGGATCTTTCCCATGCTTGCACTTCCGGGGATAAACCAGGTTCTCCATATAAAGGGTTCTCGTCATAACCACCCGCAGCATCATCTTCTACAGTGACAGAGAGTGCACCCAGTTCGAGTAAGGCATCAACTAAGGGTTCGGCAGTTTCAGCGGCTACCGTGAATACCAGTTCACGATAAGACATGAGGTACTCGCATGAATTAGGATTTACCGCGACTCGCAGCCTGCTCTTCTAAGCGATGCTCTAAGTAGTGAATGCTGGTACCGCCTTCCATAAAGTTCGGGTCGAGCATGAGTTCACGGTGTAGGGGTACATTCGTGGTAATTCCATCAATCACCATCTCCGAAAGAGCGATTTGCATCCGGCGGATCGCTTGTTCGCGAGTATTCCCATAGGAAATCAACTTGCCAATCATGGAATCGTAGTTTGAGGGAACAACATAGCCACTATATGCATGGGAGTCTACGCGAATACCAGGGCCGCCCGGCATATGGAAAGAGCCAATTTTGCCTGGGCTTGGGGTGAACTTAAATG
>CALQED020000213.1 GCA_943329505.2 Polynucleobacter meluiroseus
AGTGGTAATGAATAAGCATGTCGTACTGAATGTTTCAAAGAAGTTTGGTTTAGATGAATTACCAAGTTAAGTAGTAGCAAAGTATGTTTTTTATCAATAAGCGTTATTGTTAAAAGGGAGAGCAAGATGGCAACCGGAGCAATTACAGAGTATGTAGATGTTGCACAATTGGTGCTATATGCATTTTGGGTATTTTTTGCGGCCCTCGTCTATTACCTTACTGTAGAAAGTAAGCGTGAGGGGTTTCCGTTGGAGTATGACGTTCGTGGCGAGAATAGGCGAGCGGCTGGAATCGCTGGCATGCCGGCACCAAAGACTTTCCATACTGAGTTTTGGGGAGATGTGACCGTGCCTAAAGATGAGCCGCTTGAGAAAGTGGCTGCAAGACCTTCAAGCTACTTAAATGGTGCCCCTTTAGTGCCAACAGGCAATCCCATGTTAGATGGAGTTGGGCCAGGAGCATATACAAAGCGCGCAGATATTCCTGATATGACATCGGAAGGTCAAAAGCGCATTCTGCCAGGCCGCTTGCTGGGTCAATTTAGTGTCGCCAAGCAAGACAAAACCCCTGTTGGTATGCAAGTGGTTGGCGATGATGGTGTTGTAGCTGGTACCGTTAAAGAGCTCTGGATTGACCAGGCTGAAGTCGTGATTCGCTATTTTGAAATTGAAACCTTGCCAGAGTTTGGCGGTAGAAGAGTATTGCTGCCAATGAATTTTTCTCGAATTGGCAAAGACTCTATTAAGGTGGAATCGATTCTTGGCAATCAATTTGCTTTGGTGCCAGGCTTAAAGAGCCAGGATCAAATCACTCTGTTGGAAGAAGAGAAGATCATGGCTTATTACGGCGGCGGCACTCTGTATGCCACCCCTGAGCGTCAAGAACCCCTCATTTAAATTGCAATCAATTGAAAGTATTTTGTGAATCAAAAACCATATGAATCAGCAGAGCATGAGTTCGAGGCAGCCTTAGGGTTGCCCGAACCATTACCTGCTGGCGAAACGATTCTTTGGCAAGGCGCTCCTAGTTGGACTGCTATGGCTAAACATGTCTTTCGTCTGCAATGGCTCGCAGTGTATTTTGCAGTGATTGTGGTTTTACAGGTCTTTTCAGTAGCGGGTAATGAAGGTGGTTTGGCTGCAGGCTGGAGTAGTGTTGCGCTCGCTGTTTTTTTAGCGCTTATTGGTCTGCTGTTAGTAGGTCTTTTGGCTTATTGGTCAGCAACGACCACTATGTATACCTTAACAAATCGCCGCATAGTGATGAGGGTGGGTATTGTTCTCACAGTGACTTTTAATCTCCCATACAAGTCACTGAAAAGTGCAGATCTAAAGTTATATAAAGATGGTACTGGTGATATCCCCATGCAAATTGCCACTGAAGATAAGATTGCCTACTTTCATCTATGGCCTCATGCACGTCCATGGCGCTTGGCAAAACCAGAGCCGATGATGCGCTGTGTTCCAGAGGCAAAGCAGGTAGCGGCATTGCTTACAGAAGCATGGATGGCCTCTACTGGATTCAGCAATATAGAGAGACAAGATATCCAACTTGAACAAACAGGGGCGCAGACTGCATGAGCACTCTAGCAAGCAAAGATTTTTTATCGCCAGTCGCAAAGGTGCTGATCGCTGCTCTGATGAGCATTATTTTATTGCTGGTCTTTATCAATAGTCGTGATCTGAGTAAAGTGCGTGAGCCTGATGCATCGCCAACGCAGGTTTTACAGTTGCGTTTTGAAGATCGTCCTGATGGTTCAATTGCCATAATCGATTACAAAACTGGCAAACAAATTGACGCTGTGCAAGGCGAGGCAGGTTTTGTCAGGGGCACTTTGCGCGGTCTTGCGCAAGAAAGAAAACGCAGAGGCTTAGATAGTGGGCCACCATTTGAGCTAATTTATCGTGCCGATGGTCGCCTCACTTTATCGGATACCGCAACTGGTCGCCTGGTGGATTTAGAGTCATTTGGTCCTACCAATGCAGGAACTTTTTTTAGGCTATTTAATGCGTCAAATGTTGTAACAGTGGGGAAGTCATAAATATTTATTGGAGTTGGAAATGAATTTAGACAGCGCAGAAAGCATGTTGCAAAGCCAGATCCCTGCAAAGGGATCAATTAATGAGTCCACCAAGATGGCACTGGAAGACGCGGTATTAAGCCCGCGCTTTTATACGACCAACTTTAAAGAGATGGATCGCATTAACATTGATTCCTTGCGTCCAGAATGGGATGCATTGATGGCGGAGTATGAGGGCGACAATAATGCGGATCACTTCCAGCGACCTGCGGATATGGATAAGAACTATTCCAATCTCCATCCCGCCTTATATGATGAGTTCGTTGAATTCTTAATCAGTTCCATTACCTCCGAGTTTTCGGGTTGCATTTTGTATGCTGAGATTAAGCGCAAGGTCACGAATCCCGATATGCGTAACTTGTTCGGCTACATGGCTAGAGATGAAAGTCGACATGCTGGCTTTATTAACCAGTGGCTCAAGGACTTTAATATTGGGATTGATTTAGGCTTTTTAGCCAAAGCTAAGAAATACACTTACTTTAAGCCGAAGTTTATTTTTTACGCTACCTATCTGTCCGAGAAGATTGGTTATGCGCGTTACATCACTATTTTCCGGGAACTTGAAAGTCGCCCTGAAACACGCTTTCATCCGATCTTTTTATGGTTTGAGCGCTGGTGTAACGACGAGTTCCGCCATGGTGAATCTTTTGCACTGATCATGCGTGCTAATCCGAAGTTACTCCAAGGTGTTAATAAGTTATGGATTCGTTTCTTTATTCTCGCGGTATACGCCACGATGTATGTTCGTGACCATACTCGGGTTGAGCTTTATAAAGCGATGAAGATTTCTCCAACAGATTATGACAAGAAGGTGCTCTTTATCACCAACGAAATTATTAAGCAGGTATTCCCAATTTCTGTGAATTTGGATGATCCCCGTTTCTATCAGTATCTTGAAGAGATGAGGGTGCTGTTTGAAAAGATGGATGCCTATAAGAAAGAGGGCGGCCTGATCAATAAAGTGAAGTCTGCTGTTTTGAGTGCCCGCGCTGGTTTAGTGTTCTTAAAGCTTTACTTGATCCCGGTCCAAGACAACACCTTGCCTGCTAACGTTCGTATGGTTCCTACTTGGTAATGTGATGAGCATTGTTTGGCCTATCCTCTACGCGATTTTTATATGGTGGTTTAGCACTGGGATCATTCTCTTGCTCAACCAGCGTAATCCTTC
>CALQED020000214.1 GCA_943329505.2 Polynucleobacter meluiroseus
GTATTTCCTGACATTCCGACATTATGTCATTTGTCAGGAATAATGGGCTAGAAAGGCTTAATTTGCAGTTTTTTCTGCATCTTCAGGCCAATCACGAATATAGGCCTTTAGCATCGTATTTTCAAAATCTTGAGCCTCTACTACGGACTTCGCAACGTCATAGAATGAAATCACACCCATCAGCATTTTTTGATCTACCACTGGTAAATAACGTGCATGATCTACTAACATCATCCGACGTACATCATCAATTTCTGTTTCCATATTGCAGGTTAGCGGCTTTTGATTCATGACAGAGTCAACTTGCAGTCCATCTAATGTGCCATGATGTTTGGCTAAGGCAGCAATCACCTCACGAAAAGTCAAAATACCGACGAGCTTGTCATACTGCATCACGACTAATGAACCAATATCATGTTCGCTCATCACGAGCACTGCAGTCTGCAGAGCAGTGTCGGGTGCAACAGTGAATAAGGTGCTGCCTTTCACCCGCAATATGTCGCGAACTTTCATCTTATCTCCAAAGCATTGAACTCATGGTTTCAATATAGACCCAAGCAACCCTTGAATCAAGGTTTTAGGCAGTTGTTTTAGTAACGAATAACCCTAATGACGCCATTACGGATGCTAGGTAGATTGGCGACAAGTACCGCTCCTGCTAAGGTAATCCACCAGGTGAGGTAGATCCAAAGTAAAGCTAAAGGAAAGATGGCAAAGGCCCCATAAACCGTCTTATAGAAGGCTGTATGGGTTAAAAAAATGGCAAAGCCAAATTTGAGTAGCTCAAAACTGAATGCGGCAAAAAAAGCACCAAACAAAGCATCCTTCCAAAGTATTCGGGAATACGGCAAGATCTTGTAGACAACGGTGTAAACGATCGCCGCAAGAATAATGGGAGCAATTGTTGCAATCACACTAAAACCAAAAGAGATCGCTTCAGTCCATCCCTCTGAAGCGCTAAATAAAACGCCACTGAGGTAAATACCAAGACCTAGCATGATTGGACCCAGAATCGTTGCTGCTGAATAAATGGCAAATTTTTTATGAAAGGGCCGCTTCTGTTCGACTTTGAAAATTTGATTAAACGCACCCTCAATCACCGATAAGGTCATCAGAGCGGTGATGAATAAACTTACCAAACCTAAAAGTGTTAAACCTCTGGCTTGGGCAGAAAATTGATCCAGGTAAATAAAAAATTGCTGGTTAATACCGCCAGGCATATAAGTGTCTAAGAGCCAAGTTTTGAAAGCATTTTTTACTTGAATAACCCTTGGCAAGTAACCGATCAGGATAGTCGCAATCGTTACCATCGGCACCAAGGAGAGAATGGTCGTATAGGCCAAACTTGCCGAAATTTGGTTCAGTTTGAGGTCGCGATTGCTCTCCCAGATATCTTTAGCCAGAGCAAGCCATAATTGGGGGTTACGAAATAGGCGCATCGCCGTATCATAAGAGAAGAATATGAGCCAACACGATATTTTAGTTTTGTACTACTCCAGCACTGGTGCAACCCGGGATCTAGCTCGCCTGATTGCTGAGGGTATTGAAAGCGTCCCCGGGGTAAATGCCCGCCTTAGAACCGTGCCGCCTGTATCTACCGTTTGCGAGTCTAGTGAACCTGCAGTACCAGCACAAGGCGCCCCCTATGTTGAATATTCTGATCTCGAGGAATGTATTGGCTTAGCGCTGGGCTGCCCTACCCGCTTTGGCAATATGGCCGCACCCATGAAGTATTTTTGGGATGGCAGCTCCCCACAATGGTTGAGTGGCGCTTTGATTGGCAAGCCTGCCTGCGTATTTACAAGTACTGGCAGTATGCATGGCGGTCAAGAAACCACCTTGCTCACGATGATGATCCCCTTGCTTCATCACGGCATGATCATGATGGGTTTACCTTATAGCGAACCAGACTTGATGACATCGACCACTGGTGGCAGTCCTTACGGAGTGACGCATGTAGCCCTAAATGATGGCAACGCCCCGATTAGCCCAGCAGAAGAACGTTTAGCAAAAGCGCAAGGTAAACGTCTAGCCCAAACTGCATTAAAGCTCATCAAAACTTAACCATGTACGACAAAATTCTGAGCAAGAACCCCTACCAATTATTGGCGACTGCTGCCTTTATCGACCTATTCATTTTATGCATTGCTTGGGAATGGTTTATCTCACCCCTGCGCCCAGGTGGCTCATGGCTCATTCTAAAGAGCATTCCCTTGCTGTTCGCTATTCCGGGTTTATGGCAGGGCAAGGTCTACACCATGCAGTGGGCCTCGATGTTGATTTTGCTCTACGTCACTGAAGGACTAGTGCGTATATTGGAAACTGGTACTAATTTTTGGATGGCCTTGCTCGAAACCCTTTTGGCTACCACTGGCTTTATTTGCTTGCTCATTTATCTCAAGCCCATCAAAAAAGAGGCCAAGAGTTTAGCTAAGCAAAAGTTACAAGCTGAACAGAAATGAATAGCGTACTCAGTCAGTTAAATCAGATTCTTGAGCAGAAATATATTCTGACAGAGGAGCAAGATACAGCCCCTTACCTCACTGACTGGCGTAAGCGCTATACAGGAAAAGCTTTGGCCGTAGTCCTGCCAAGAACAACGCAAGAAGTAGCCAAGATTGTCCAACTTTGTGCAGCCAATCAAATAGCCCTTGTTCCACAAGGTGGGAACACAGGATTTTGTGGCGGAGCCACACCTGACGATAGCGGTAAACAGATTGTGCTCAATCTCAAGCGCATGAATACCATTCGCGAAATCGATGTCGCCAATCAAACGATGACACTTGAGGCGGGTTGTGTTTTGCAAACCATTCAAGAAAAAGCAGCTGATCAAGACTTTTTATTTCCCTTAAGTTTAGGTGCTGAAGGGAGTTGCATGATTGGCGGCAATTTGGCTACCAATGCTGGCGGCACCAACGTACTGCGTTATGGCAATACGCGCGATCTTTGTCTTGGGCTTGAGGTCGTTACCGCAAAAGGTGAAATTTGGAATGGCTTGAAGGGTTTACGCAAAGACAATACGGGGTACGATCTTCGCGACCTTTTTATTGGATCAGAAGGAACCTTGGGAATCATCACGGCTGCAGTGATGAAACTGTATCCACTACCGATTTCTCAATGGACCACCTTAGTGGCTACCGATAATATTGCGTCCACTATTGCGCTATTAAATCTATTTCAGAAACGTGCCACTTCTCTCTTAACTGGATTTGAGATGATGACTCAAGAATCCTTAGCTCTGAATGA
>CALQED020000215.1 GCA_943329505.2 Polynucleobacter meluiroseus
AAGCTAAAGTATTTGAGGCTCGAGGAATTCAGGTTATTCCCATGGCAAATGAGTTTGGCAAGGTAGATTTACCAAAACTCTTTGCGTATCTTGCCCAAGAGCGTGAGATGAATGAAATTCATGTGGAGTCGGGCTTTAAACTCAATGGATCCATGCTCAGAGAGGGCTGTGTAGATGAACTTTTACTCTACTACGCCCCATTCTTCATGGGTGAGGGTATCGGTATGGCAAACATGCCAACACTACCTTCCTTAGGGTCACGACAAGACTGGCAGATCGTTGATCAATGCATTATTGGTTCTGATATCAGACTCCGGCTCATGAAACCCTAGATAGAATCTCAACAAGAACTAAAATTACCCCTATGTTTACTGGAATCATTACCGCTGTTGGTCAAATTAAAAGTACCCAAGAAAAGGGTGATGGCTTGCACTTGGTTGTTGAAGTTCCCTTGGGGTATTTGGATGATGTGGCGCTAGGTGACAGCATTGCGATTCAAGGCGCATGTATGACTGCAACCCAATTCGATGGCAATACTTTTGCTTTAGATATTTCACGTGAGTCTTTAAATAAAACGGTCGGCCTAGATCAGATTGGCCCAGTCAATTTAGAAAAAGCACTCCGATTCAATGATCGACTTGGCGGTCATTTGGTGAGTGGTCACGTGGATGGTGTTGGTAAGGTGGCACACTTTGCACAAGTAGCACAAGATGCCTATGGTTCTTGGCTATTACGCATTGAGGCCCCGAAAGAATTAGCCCCATTCTTGGCTTATAAAGGTTCGATTGTCGTCAATGGTGTATCGCTCACCGTCAATAAAACAGAAGATAGCGCCAATGCTTGTATGGTTGATATCAATTTGATTCCGCATACCCTGCAAAGCACAACGCTGGGCAATCTCAAGCAGGGACACGCTGTGAACTTAGAGGTTGATTTGATCGCGCGTTATATCGCACGTATGCTCGAGACTCAAGCTAAATAAAATCTATTTTCGCTTAGTAGCTTTTTGATAAACCAGATCTTGATTTCTTTTACCGATGGCAACAATTAAGATGACTAGACGATGCTCAATCACCTCGTAGACTAATCTATACCCAACAGCTTTCAGTTTGATCTTGTAAAAATTATCTAAATCACCAGAAAGTTTGGCGGATTCAACTCTTGGATAAATAACCCGTTTTTCTAATTGCTTTTTAAACTGCGCGCGTACCGAGTTATCTAACTTCTGCCATTCTTTTAGCGCAAGTACATGAAACTCAAGACTAAAGCTCCTCAAGCTTTACCTTTACTGTTTTTCCGCCCTTGCGTGTCTTAATAGTTTTAATGAGGGTAAGGTCATCAATCAAGTCAAGTAGAGCTTCATAAGCTTTTGCGGACAAAAGATAGGCTTCAGGTTTGTTGTGATTTAAGACGGCAACAGGTAGATCCCCAGCTATCTCCATGATTTTACTGGGATTACGTCTTAAATCAGTCATGCTAACTGTAGTTTTTGCATGAATTGTTTGTGTCAGGCTCATATTAAAATACCCATAATTTAGTGCATTATTACATGCTTTTTTGGGACTATCAACTAGCAAAAATAAGGGCCTTTAAGGCCCTGGGTTTATTGGTTCGCGATTCTTTAACGATAGCGTGTTGGGTCGCCAACATTCGCTTGCTTAAAACCTGCCTGTCTTAGGCGACACGATTCACATTCACCGCATGCCTCACCTAAATCATTAGCTTGGTAGCAGGATACTGTTTGCGAGTAATCAACACCAAGAGTACTTCCTAGCTGAATAATTTCTGCTTTAGTGAGATTGATGATCGGCGCATGAACCCGAAAGCGATTTTCATTATTGATTGCCTCTACGCCTGCTTTAGTGGCGAGGTTAGCCATGGTCTCAAAAGAGTCTACATACTCCGGGCGGCAATCGGGATAGCCTGAGTAGTCCACCGAGTTTGCACCGTAAAACACATCTAAGCCACCAAGTGATTCGGCCCAGCCCAAAGCAAGAGAGAGCAAAATCGTGTTGCGGGCAGGCACATAGGTCACTGGGATTTCTTGATCTTTTCCTGGAACAGTAGGAATAGCAATAGAAGAGTCTGTTAATGCGGACCCACCAAAACGAGTTAAATCTAAATTCACCACTTCATGACGAATGACACCAATTTGCTTAGCAATATGTTTTGCCGCCGCAAGCTCAGAAGAGTGGCGCTGTCCATAGGCTACTGAGAGCGCATAAGGGGAGTAACCCAGATCTTTTGCGAGTGCCAGTATCGTAGTGGAATCTAGGCCACCAGAAAACAAGATAACCGCAGGTGCTCCAGGTTGACGTGGAGCCAGATGTTGAAAAGCTGCAGACAACTTAGACATGAAGATTACTTGATGGCAGCATTGAGCTGCTTTGCATCTTTTGCTGCTTCCGTATCAGGATACTTTGCAATGATTTCACTAAAAGTTTTTTTGGCGGCCGCTTTATTGCCACTCTCTAATTGAGAGTTACCCAAGGTCACCATAGCCGCTGGAACACGTGGATGATCAGGATATTTTTTTATCAGACTTTGTAGTTGACTAATAGCACCTACGTAGTCTTTAGTTGCGTATTTGCTATTACCGCCCCAGTAAAGCGCTAAGGGAAGGTAAGGACTTTTAGGATACTTCACTACAAACGCAGAAAATCCCTCGCTGGCTTTTTTAAGACTACCTGACTGGAATGTTTTGAGGGCATCTTCATACGCTTTTTTCTCACCAGGCTCTACTATTCCGCTGACACCCTCGATGGTTTCAGTGCGGGGCTCAAAATTACCCAGGCGAGTATCTAAATCCTGGTAATAAGTCTTCTGACTTGAGGAGATGTCCTCACCTTGTTTTTCAAGTACTTCCACTTTTCCACGTAATTGAGCATTCTCGGCCTTGAGCTTATCAATTTGGCTTTGCAGCTCTAGTTGAGTAGTGGCTAAGGATTTTCGTAGATCCAGAATGGCCTTACGAGCCTCATCATCAGAGAATAGCGCCCAGGCGCTATTAGAGAGTCCTAGGCAAACTACTGCTGTACTTAAACAAAACGCTCGTGAGAGCGTTTGTTTAAAAGCATGGGAAGAGCTGACCATTTAGTTCGTGATGTAAATAATGTCAGCGCGGCGGTTTTCGGTCCAAGCTGCTTCTGTATCGCCCTCAGCTTTTGGCTTTTCTTTACCAAAACTTACTGCTTCCATTTGATCATCCGAAACGCCCATTAAGTTCAA
>CALQED020000216.1 GCA_943329505.2 Polynucleobacter meluiroseus
AGTCGATGCCAAGACGGATGAAGATCTAACGCGCAATATTTTGTTGCAAATCATCTTAGAAGAAGAGGCTGGTGGAGCACCCGTATTTTCAAGTCAGATGCTTTCTCAAATTATTCGTTTCTATGGAAACTCTATGCAAGGTTTGATGGGAAATTATCTTGAAAAGACGATGCAATCTTTTGTTGATATTCACAATAAGCTAGGCGATCAAACAAAAGGTTTGGGCGCAGGGAGTACTCCAGAGGCTTGGTCACAAATGTTGAATCTACAAAACCCCCTCATGCAAAATTTGATGGGTAGTTATATGGAGCAAAGCAAAGACTTATTTGTGAAGATGCAAGAGCAGATGCAGGGTTCCCACAATATGTTTGGAAACTTTCCATTTACGCCACAGCCCAATAAAACAGAAAAAGAATAGTTGTGGCTGGAAAAATTGGTTTTGTATCCTTGGGCTGCCCCAAGGCCTTAGTAGATTCTGAACTCATCCTCACACAACTGAGTGCAGAAGGTTATGAGACTGCTAAAGATTACTCTGGCGCAGATCTTGTTGTAGTTAATACCTGTGGTTTCATCGATTCTGCTGTTGAAGAAAGTCTGTCAGCAATTGGTGAAGCGCTTGCTGAGAATGGCAAAGTGATCGTTACGGGTTGCTTGGGCGCCAGAAAAAATCCTGATGGCACCGATCTGATTCAAAGTATTCACCCTAAGGTCCTTGCTGTTACTGGTCCGCATGCGACTGCCGAAGTGATGCAGGCGATCCATTTGCATCTACCCAAGCCACATGATCCATTTACTGATTTAGTGCCTCCTGCTGGCGTGAAGCTCACACCCAAGCATTATGCGTATCTCAAAATTTCTGAAGGCTGCAATCACCGCTGTACCTTTTGCATCATACCTAGCATGCGTGGTGATTTAGTCTCACGTCCCATTGGAGAGGTGTTGTTAGAGGCTAAGCGTCTGTTTGGGTCAGGCGTAAAAGAATTGCTAGTGGTCTCACAAGATACCAGCGCCTATGGTGTCGATATTCAATACCGTACGGGATTTTGGGATGGTAAGCCCGTTAAAACCAGAATGTTTGATCTGGTCAATGCCTTAAATCAAATTGCACGTGAACATCAAGCTTGGGTCAGACTGCATTATGTTTATCCATACCCTCATGTTGATGACATATTGCCGCTGATGGCAGAGTTTGCAGAACAGGGTTATGGAGTGCTTCCTTATTTAGATATTCCATTGCAGCACTCACATCCTGATGTTTTGAAAAGAATGAAGCGTCCAGCCAGTGGTGAAAAAAATGTAGAGCGCATCTTGGCTTGGCGAAAAGCTTGCCCTGATTTAGTGATTCGTAGTACTTTCATTGCCGGCTTTCCTGGCGAGACCGAAGCAGAATTTGAGCATCTACTGAATTTCTTGGATGAAGCTCAAATCGATCGCGCAGGGTGTTTTGCATATTCACCAGTAGATGGCGCCACCGCAAACCTATTAGATAACCCAGTACCTCAAGAAATTCGTGAAGAGCGCAAGGCCAGATTTATGGCTAAGGCCGAGGAGATCTCTATTAAACGCCTTGCTAAAAAGGTAGGCAAACGGATACAGGTCATCATTGACCGGGTTGATGGGTCAGGTGGTATCGGCCGTTCTATCGGCGATGCTCCAGAAATTGATGGCCTGGTAAAGGTTTTGCCTCCCAGCAAACCCTCTAAACGTTTTCGCGCAGGCGAGATTATTCGGGCTACGGTGATTGGCTCCCAAGGGCATGACCTAATAGCCGAAACTTGAGGATTGTTATAAAAATACTGTTTTAGTCATTGAGTAATTGCAAATACTGCCTAAATTTTAGGCATAGCTAAGGGGATTAATATGAGTCGTGATGTCGTTGTTTTAAGTGCAGTACGTTCCGCCATTGGTGCTTTTAATGGATCTCTGAGCAGCTTTGAGCCTTCTGAACTTGGTGGAATTGTCATGAAAGAGGCGGTAGCTCGCTCGGGTGTAGATCCAGCGTTAATTAATTATGTAACCGTTGGCAACACTATTCCAACGGATAGTCGCTACGCGTATGTTGCACGGGTTGCCTCTATTCAAGCAGGCTTGCCGATGGATTCGGTCGCAATGGCCCTGAATCGTTTGTGCAGCTCTGGTTTGCAAGCAATTGTGACGACAGCCCAGCAAATCATGTTGGGTGATTGTGATTACGGTGTTGGCGGTGGTGTTGAAGTGATGTCACGTGGCATGTATGGTTCACCAGCAATGCGCAGTGGTGCTCGAATGGGTGACACAAAAATGCTCGACCTGATGGTGGCTGTGTTGACAGATCCATTTGGTGTTGGTCACATGGGTGTGACCGCGGAGAACCTCGTTGAAAAATGGAAGCTGACTCGTGAAGTGCAAGATGCCTTAGCGCTAGAGTCGCATCGGCGCGCAGCCCACGCAATTAAGGAGGGACGCTTTAAGTCACAGATCGTTCCAATCACGATAAAGTCTCGTAAGGGCGATAGCGTGTTTGATACCGATGAACATTGCAAGCCAGATACCACGATGGAAACCCTTGGCAAGATGAAGGCAGTCTTCAAAAAAGAAGGCGGCTCTGTTACTGCAGGTAATGCATCGGGTATTAATGATGGCGCAGCGTTCTTTGTTTTGGCTGATGCCGAAACTGCGAAGAAAGCAGGTCATAAGCCTATTGCACGTTTAGTATCTTATGCCGTTGCTGGTGTGCCAAATCACATCATGGGCGAAGGTCCTATTCCAGCGACTAAGCGTGCATTAGAGCGCGCGGGTCTTACATTGGATCAAATTGATGTAATTGAATCTAACGAAGCGTTTGCGGCTCAAGCCTTGGCGGTTACCAAAGGTCTTGGTTTAGACCCCGCAAAGACCAACGTCAATGGTGGTGCGATTGCCTTGGGTCATCCGATTGGTTGCTCTGGTGCAGCAATTGCCACCAAAGCCATTCATGAATTACATCGTGTACAAGGAAAATATGCCTTAGTGACAATGTGTATTGGTGGTGGTCAAGGGATTGCGACTATTTTCGAACGCTTATAAAGAACTCAGCAAGAAGAGTTCTGTAAGAAGAACTTGCTAAGGAATAAGTAGCAAGGCAGCATCTAAGCCGACGTGGTCGTAAGCTGCGTCGGCTTTTTCTTTGACAATCGGCTTAGCTTGGTAAGCAATGCTGATGCCCGAGTCATTCATCATGATTAAGTCATTAGCA
>CALQED020000217.1 GCA_943329505.2 Polynucleobacter meluiroseus
AACGGTTACCAATACCTAATACAAAGTCGCTTGCTAACATCGTGGCATTACCGTAGCGATGCGCAGTTTGTAAGCCAACCATGCCCGCCATTAAAGGGTGGTCATCTGGAATCGAACCCCAGCCCATTAAGGTTGGGATTACTGGAATGCCCATCAGCTCAGCAAACTCTACCAATAACTTAGAAGCATCTGCATTGATAATTCCGCCACCAGCCACAATCAATGGCTTTTCAGCAGTCATTAGCATTTCCATTGCTTTTTCAATTTGCTTACGGCTTGCTGTTGGTTTGTAAACAGCTAAGGGCTCGTAAGTATCAATATCAAACTCAATCTCAGCCATCTGAACATCGATTGGCAAATCGATCAGCACTGGCCCTGGGCGTCCAGAGCGCATGATATGAAAGGCCTGCTGAAATACGCGTGGCACTAAACCTGGCTCGCGAACGGTAACAGCCCACTTGGTAACTGGCTTAGCAATACTCTCAATATCAACAGCCTGGAAATCTTCTTTGTACAAACGTGCGCGTGGTGCTTGGCCTGTAATACAGAGGATGGGAATGGACTCAGCGCTGGCAGAATATAGGCCGGTGATCATGTCGGTTCCGGCAGGGCCAGAGGTACCAATGCATACACCAATATTTCCAGCCTTCGCACGTGTATAACCCTCGGCCATATGGGATGCACCCTCTACGTGACGCGCCAATATATGGGTAATAGACTGTCGTTCGCGCAGCTGTGCATAGAGCGGATTAATTGCAGCGCCAGGAACACCGAAAGCAGTAGTAATGCCCTCTTTTTCCATTACTAAAACTGCTGCCATTGCGGCCTTCATTTTTGCCATGATTCATCTCCCAATGTTGTTGTAGGGAGGATGATGTTGAAATTTAGGCTTTTTGAGAAGATCAGCAAATCTATATCTAGTATTCCACCATGGAATAGTGTAAAAATAGTGCATCAAAACCATTAAAAACCACAATGGATCGCGTCCAAGGCATATTTCTATTTGTCCGCATTGTTGAGACAGGCTCATTTAGCAAGGCTGCTGAAGACTTAGGCATTACCCAGCCAACTGCCACTAAGTTTGTAGCCAGTCTAGAAAAACGTTTGGGCGCCTTATTGCTGCATCGCAGTACACGTGGAGTCACCGCCACCGAAATTGGGAAGCTCTACTACGAAAAATATAAGGTCATCTCCCAAGAAATTGAAGAGGC
The DNA here is from genome assembly GCA_943329505.2 of Polynucleobacter meluiroseus. Classification (GTDB taxonomy): domain Bacteria; phylum Pseudomonadota; class Gammaproteobacteria; order Burkholderiales; family Burkholderiaceae; genus Polynucleobacter; species Polynucleobacter meluiroseus_E. The sequence continues at coordinate 1,212 of CALQED020000217.1, forward strand.
TGATGATCTCGCCTCATTAATGCAATCCAAGGTCCGTGGCAAATTAACCATCAGCTCTTCGGTTGCTTTTGGGCGCCGCGTTCTAACGCCCTCGATTCTCCAATTTATGTCACAACATCCAGAGTTAGAAGTGAACCTCAGCATGGATGATCGCTATATCAACCTAGTTGAACAAGGAGTTGATTTAGCTATTCGGATGAGACAGTTACCAGACTCTTCCTTGGGTTCTAGATTTCTGGGTACGAATCCCTGGGTACTAGTTGCCAATCCAAATTATCTTAAAGCGCATCCAGCACCTCAAGTACCAGAAGACATTAAAAAACATGGCGCCCTCATCTATACAACAGCGCAAAGTGATCATCGCTGGAGCTTTACCAATTCTCAAAATCAAACTGAAATCATTGAGGTGAAGGGTCCATTTATTTCTAATAACCTTTCTTCCATTCTCGCTGCAGCTAGAGCAGGAATGGGCTTGGCGGCGCTACCCTGCTATGTAGCACATCAATCCATTAAGGATGGGTTGCTGGTATCTGTCTTAGAGGATTGGGCATTACCGAGTCAACAAATTCATGCCGTATTTTCATCGCCAAAACATGTGCCCACTAAAGTCAGCAAATGTATTGATTGGTTACAAGGTCAATTTCAAGGAGAATGGTGGAAAGGGCTTTCACCGGAGAAGATTGAATAAAAAATCTCCAATGAAATAGGGAATCGATGATGCAATCAAGTTACTTCAATAAATTTAGCAGCGCATCTTCATCAATTACGGTAACGCCCAATTCTTCGGCTTTAGCCAGCTTACTACCAGCATCAGCTCCAGCAACAACATAATCCGTTTTCTTAGAAACCGATCCTGCAACCTTAGCTCCCGCTTTTTCCAGCAAATCCTTAGCCTCATCTCTTGTCATAGTTGGGAAAGTTCCCGTCAGCACAAAAGTTTTACCAACCACCGCCGCACTGATGACTTTTTCTTCGACAGACAGCTGCATTCCTGAGGCTAGGAGCTGCTCAATAACCTCTCGGTTATGCGCTTCTTGCATAAAGCTCGTGATTGAATCTGCCACTACCGGGCCAACGTCTTTAACCATCAGTAAATCTTCCAAGCTGGCATCCATTAAGCTATGCATAGATTGGTAATGGTTGGCTAAATCCTTTGCAGTAGTCTCACCCACATGACGAATGCCCAGAGCAAAAATAAATCTAGCTAAAGTGGTATTTCTGGATTGGTTAATTGCCTGAATCAGATTATCCGCAGACTTATCGCCCATACGGTCTAAGTTTGCTAATGCAGTAAAACCAAGACGATAGAGATCAGCGGGCGTTCTTACTAGATTTTGATCTACTAATTGATCAACAATCTTCTCTCCCAGTCCTTCAATATCAAGAGCTCTTCTATGCGCAAAGTGAATTAATGCTTGTTTACGTTGGGCGCCACAAAATAAGCCACCACTACAACGCGCAACTGCTTCATCGGCTAAACGTTCAATATGAGAATCGCACACTGGGCAGCGCTCTGGCATCAAAAACACCTTCGCATCCGCAAGTCGTCGCTCTTTAATCACTGAAACTACCTCAGGAATCACATCCCCAGCCCTGCGCACTGAAACTGTATCGCCAATGCGGACATCCTTACGTTTGACTTCATCTTCATTATGGAGAGTGGCATTGGTTACTGTTACTCCGCCTACTTCGACTGGAGCCAGCCTTGCTACCGGGGTGATAGCACCAGTACGCCCTACTTGTACATCGATACCTAAAACGGTCGTAAGTGCTTCCTGAGCGGGATATTTATGCGCTAAGGCAAAGCGTGGGGCTCTAGAAACAAAACCCAGTTTGGTCTGCTCTGCAAATGCGTTGACTTTATAGACCACTCCATCAATGTCATAAGGGAGTGAATCGCGCTTCACACCAATTTCTTCGTAGAAAGCCAAAATCTCCTTTACAGAATGGAGCACACGTCGCTCTGAACACACTGGCA
>CALQED020000218.1 GCA_943329505.2 Polynucleobacter meluiroseus
ACCTATAAAGATCAGATTGAAAAGCTCAAAGAAAAAGACCTGCAGACCTATGGGTTCTTGGGTTACCCATTGCTCCAAGCTGCTGACATCCTGATTTATCGTGCACAGCATGTTCCTGTAGGCGAGGATCAGGTGCCACACGTTGAGATGACGCGAGAAGTTGCCCGCCGCTTTAACTATCTTTATGGTCGCGAGGCTGGCTTTGAAGAAAAAGCACTCGAGGCTGTCAAAAAATTAGGCAGCAAACGCGCAAAGATGTATCTCGAATTAAGGGTAGCGTTTCAAGAGCGCGGCGATGACCAGGCGCTAGAACAAGCCAAAGCACTGTTACAAGAATCGCAAAGTTTATCGATGGCTGATCGTGAACGACTGTTTGGATTTTTAGAAGGTGCTCGCAAAATTATCTTGCCAGAGCCACAAGCATTGCTAACTTCAGCCTCGCGCATGCCAGGCATTGATGGTCAAAAAATGTCGAAGTCTTATGGCAATACTATTAGCGTGCGTGAACAGCCAGAAGAGGTCATTAAAAAGATCAGGACTATGCCAACCGATCCTGCACGAGTACGCCGAACCGATGCAGGGGATCCAGCCCGTTGTCCAGTATGGCAACTCCATACTGTGTATTCCAATGAGGAGACTAAGCAGTGGGTGGATAAGGGCTGTAAGTCTGCTGGAATTGGTTGTCTTGAGTGTAAACAGCCCGTGATTGATGCGATTCTGGCTGAACAACAGCCGATGTTTGAGCGCGCTCAAAAATATTTAGATGACCCTAGCTTATTGCGCTCAATCATTGCGGATGGCTGCGATCAGGCCCGTAAGGTTGCTCAAGAAACCATGCGTGAGGTCCGCGAAGCCATGGGCCTGGCATACGATTAAGGTATTGCTTAGTGGCGCTGCATGATGCTCAATTAAACCCTTCATCTTGGGTAAGACGTTTTGCATCACTCATTCCTCAGGGTGGATTGGTATTGGATTTGGCTTGTGGCATAGGCCGCCATGCTACTTACTTAACGGAACTAGGCTATCGCGTATTAGCAGTAGATCAAGATGTCACAATCCTTGAGCAGCGCAAGAACCCTTTGATTCGTTGTCAAGCTTGTAATCTCGAGTTGGAGACGTGGCCCTTAGAAGATCTTGAATTGAGCGGTATTGTGGTAACGAACTACCTCTATCGACCCCAATTGGATCGCTTACCCCAAATGCTGTCCAAAGGTGGGGTTTTGATCTATGAAACCTTTGCCCAGGGCAACGCCCAATTTGGTAAGCCCTCCAATCCGAATTTCCTTTTAAATCCTGGGGAATTACTGGCTTTGGCAGCTCGCCACAGCCTGAAAGTCATTGCCTACGAGGATATTTATGCAGATGAGCCCAAACCAGCCATGGTTCAGCGCTTATGCGCCCTAAAAGAAGGGTGAAAATGGTGCATTCCGTTACAATTTCACTGTTAAGACAGCTAATACATCGGTATCCATTTGGTGACAAATACAGCACATTCCAACGGTAGCAAAAAGACCATTTCTGGCAGCATGCCAGCGATCGTTACGCCCATGTTCGACGATGGCGGCTTAGACTTCGCTAGCCTGAAATCCTTACTCGATTGGCATGTAGCCGAAGGTTCTGATGGCATCGTGATTGTCGGTACTAGTGGAGAGTCACCCACCGTTTCTGTAGAAGAGCATTGTGAATTAATTCGCGTTACTGTAGAGCACATCGCAGGGCGCATTCCTGTGATTGCTGGTACTGGTGGAAATTCAACAGCGGAAGCAATCGAATTAACCCAGTTTGCTAAAAAGGTTGGTGCGGATGCCAGCTTACAAGTAGTGCCTTATTACAACAAGCCAACTCAAGAGGGTATGTATGCCCACTTTAAGAAGATTGCTGAGTCAGTCGATCTACCGGTAATTTTGTATAACGTACCAGGCCGAACGGTGGCCGATTTATCGGCTGATACCGTGGTGCGCTTAGCCAGTGTTCCTGGCGTGATTGGCATTAAAGATGCAACTGGTAGTTTAGAGCGCGGCACCATATTGATTGCTGATCTCAAGCGTGCTGGTCATAGCGATTTTTCAGTATTCTCGGGCGATGATTTAACGGCTGCAATGTTGATGCTCATGGGTGGCAAAGGCAATATCTCAGTGACTGCCAATGTGGCGCCACGCCTCATGCATGAATTATGTGTGGCAGCAATGTCTGATGACGTGAAAAGAACTCGTGAGATTCAGTATCAATTAATCGCGGTACATAAAGCGATGTTTACTGAGGCTAATCCTATCCCGGTGAAGTGGGCCCTGCATGAAATGGGCAAGATCACCGCTGGCATTCGTTTGCCATTAACCCCTTTGAGCACCTCATTAAGAGAGCCACTGAAGGCAGCATTAAAACAGGCTAACTTATTATGATGAATTTGTTTTTACTCTCCCGTCGTTTCATGACGGTCTTACTGTTGTGCAGCGTTACCTTGGCATTGACTTCCTGTAAATCCGTTACGAGCAATGACACAGTTGACTACAAAGGCTCTGGTGCTGTTCGTGGCCCCAACTTGTCCTATCCACCTGATTTGATCACTGCGCAAGCTGACCGCCGCTATATTGTTCAAGACGGTACTGCAACCATGTCGGAATACAACGCAGCAGTCAAGAAATCAGCACAAATGCGCAGCAATGTAATGACTGGGATTCCAGGGATGCGGATTGCTCGTGATGGAGATCGGAGATGGTTAGTCGTTGAGAAGCCTGCTCCCGAACTCTATCCTCAAGTAAAAGATTTCTGGCAGGAGAATGGTTTCTTGCTCGTTGTAGACTCTCCTTCCACTGGCATTATGGAAACCGATTGGGCTGAGAACCGCGCTAAGATTGCGCAAGATTGGATTCGTTCTACCCTCGGCGCTGCAATAGATTCTATTTATGATACTGGCGAGCGTGATAAGTACAAAACCCGTTTAGAGGTTAGTAAGCCTGGTGAGACTGAGATTTATATTACCCAACGCGGTGCTGTTGAAAAGTGTGTAACTGACGCTACGACAACTGCCTGTAACTACACGATTTGGACGCCCCGCCCAAATGATCCTGAATTAGAAGCAGTCTTTTTAGCCCGCTTGATGGAGCGTTTGGGTATGACCCAAGAGCAGGCCAAAGTCCTGTTAGTCGCTCCTGTTGGCCCCAAGACGCCGAAGGCGAAGTTCGTCCAAG
>CALQED020000219.1 GCA_943329505.2 Polynucleobacter meluiroseus
ATCGCCTAGCTAAGATTGCGCTTACTTTAATCGGGATCATTATTCTGATTTCTTCTTTTCAACAACTTTGGCTGAGAAACGTTTTAGCTTGGGCCATTGCTATCGGTCTATTGCTTTGGGGCAATCAAGCCTACCCCTCTACAAAGGGCGCTGAGCAAAGCATGCTGAGAGCTATTGCTTGGGCAAGCCCACGTTCTTACTGCGCTTTCTTAATTCACTTCGCTTTTATCTTGCTCGCCAATACGGTGTACATCGCCAGTAATTTGTATCAATATGAAAGCGGCGCGCTGGCAATAGCCATGATGGGAGCGGTTGTAGTACTCAGTACGATTGCAGCAAACTATCTGTACCGATGGATTGAAGTGCCAGCGATGAAGCTTAAAGTCTAATAGACTTTATAAGCCCATCTCTTTTAAAACACGAAAGATTTCTCGGTAAGCCTTAGGTGGCTTGTTTTGATCCTTCTCTCTGCGTGCATTGCGGATGAGTGTGCGCATATTCTGAATATCCATATCAGGATATTGCTCGATCATTTTGGTAAATACTTCATCATTTGCAATGAGTCTATCGCGATAGCTTTCTAAGAAATGTAATTTTGCAGTTTCTGCTTTACTCACGCCTTGAATCGCATCCAGACGTGTTTGGATAACCTCAAGCTCCTCATCATCTAAAAAGCGCATGAGTTTTCCTAGGTACTGCTTGTGACGACGAATCGCTTCAAAACTTTTAATCTTGTTGGTTTCTGCGATCGCTGTTTTGATCGCTTCATCCAAGGGAATGGTTTTGAGGGCGTCACTACTTAAAGCAGCCAAAACTTCTGCCAATTTCTGGCGTTCTGTCATTTGGCGCTTTAACTCCGACTTGCTAGGACCTTCATCCTCTTCAACTAGTTTGGGAGTGCGATTTTTCTCATTAATATGCATACCCTTATTTTAGACGGGTATTAGGGTTTGACTATTCTTTGTTCATTTTCTGCTTCAGCAGTCTTAGATCAGCGCTAGAAAATAACTGGTTTCTTCCAATAATTGATGTAGGCTTTAATCTACCAGCCTGCACATATCTGCGTAAGGTAGGAAGTGAGATCTCTAAAAATTCTGCAGCCTCTTCTGCTGAAAAGGTCGCATTTCTTAGATGCCCAAATACTTGATCATGGCTGTAGTCGGCATCCTTAAAAGCGTTTATTGCAATTAAAGAGAAGAATTTAATTCTTTCTTTTGCGGACATTTTTTGTACTTGAGCAAATAGATCTTCGGCGGTCATGGTTTGAGTCATATATAGACCTCACTTTCATTATTAAAGTGTCTTTAGGTTGTCATTTAAGTCGAATTGATCTTTTAAGTTTGGTGTAAAAGTTTTCATGGGGTCCAATTTGGTAAAAATCAATCCAAGTAATCTTCACATCATCTGGAATAGGGTCAAATTGATAAGCCATTAAATACTCCTGCTTATTAAAGCGAAACTTATAAACATACATTCTTTGTAGATCACCAAGCTTTTCTTGACCTATCCTGGGGTTGTTGCAAACTTCAATAACCTTATCTTCAATCGCTAACTGCAAAGGCTTCGAAGCCTTTTTTACATATTGGGCAAAGGCTCGTTTGTAGCTAGTTCTCATGATCTAATAATAGATCAAAAATGATTCTATAACAAATCAACAAAATTGCCAAGAAATACCTGAATTTTTGTATTGGTAAATAATAGGCTCAACTTAGTTTTAAGCAGCGGACATATGACTCAAGCAAATACTTACGACTACATCATTATTGGGGCTGGCAGTGCTGGCTGCATGTTGGCTAAGCGTTTAACTGAAAATCCTCAAAAGAGGGTTTTGTTGATTGAGGCGGGGAAGAACGATAACTATATTTGGATTCATATTCCGGTTGGCTATCTTTACTGTATCGATAATCCAAGGGCAGATTGGCGCTTTAAGACCGTTGCTGAAACAGGCCTCAATGGTCGTTCATTGCTTTATCCCCGTGGCCGAGTGCTTGGTGGATGCTCATCCATTAACGGCATGATCTACATGCGTGGCCAAGCTGGTGATTATGAATCTTGGGTAGAGGCTACAGGAGATGATGCTTGGTCTTGGGAGCAGGCGCTCAAGCGTTACAAGCAGTTTGAGGACTACCATAGCGCTGCCAATCAATGGCATGGTAAAGATGGCGAGTGGACAGTGTCTAAGCAACGTCTACGTTGGCCCATCATGGATCGTTTTAAAGATGCTGCGGTAGAGGCTGGTATTCCAGCGTCAGATGACTTTAATCGCGGTGATAATTTTGGTGTCGGTTACTTTGATGTTAGTCAGCGTAAGGGTTGGAGACTCAATACTGCAAAGGCCTTCTTAAAAGATGCTACCAAGCGTAGCAACCTAACAGTTATTACTGAAGCGATGGTGAGTAAGCTCATCATTGATCCTGACACTAAAAATTGTGATGGAGTTGAGTATCGTCAGCAAGGCGTTGCTACTAAAGCACTTATTCATTCTGGCGGTGAAGTGATTTTGAGTGCCGGCTCTATTGGTAGCGTACAAATTTTGGAACGTTCTGGCATCGGCGCAGCTGCGCATTTAAATCAGCTGGGCATTCCAGTCGTCGCTGACTTGCCGGGGGTTGGTGAAAACCTTCAAGATCATTTGCAGTTACGAATGATCTATAAAGTAAATGGTATTAAAACCTTAAATACCAAAGCTAATTCATTATTCGGCAAGATGATGATTGGTCTAGAGTATCTCCTTAAGCGCTCAGGCCCAATGTCGATGGCCCCTTCTCAGCTTGGTGCGTTCGCTTATAGCTCGCCTTCACAAAAGCGTGCCAATGTGGAATATCACGTACAGCCCTTATCACTCGAGCGCTTTGGTGAAGATTTGCATTCCTTTAATGCGTTTACAGCTAGCGTGTGTAATGTGCGTCCTACATCACGGGGGAGTGTGCACATCACCTCAACTGATCCTGAAGTGCCGCCCGCGATTCATCCAAATTATTTATCGACTGAAGAAGATCGTAAGGTAGCGGCAGAGTGTTTACGTTTAACTCGCAAGATTGTGCAAAGTCCCGCGCTCAAACCCTATACGCCAGAAGAATATAAGCCTGGTATGCAGTATCAAAGCGATGAAGAGTTAGTGAAAGCAGCAGGTAATATTGGTACAACTATTTTCCATCCAGTAGGCACTTGCAAGATG
>CALQED020000220.1 GCA_943329505.2 Polynucleobacter meluiroseus
AAATAGAATTTTGGCAAGGACGCCCTTCCCGACTGCATGACCGCATCCATTACAAATTGGCTGATGGTCATTGGCTCATTCACCGCCTAGCACCCTAATCGCATTGATGACTACGCGTACTGCGGCGTAATCAGTGATTTAAATTTCGCTCTAAACTTCGCTAACTTAGGCGCAACCACGGCGACACAATAGCCCTGATAGGGGTGTTGCTGAAAATAATTCTGGTGATAGTCTTCTGCTGGATAAATAGTAGGCGCCAACTCAATTTGAGTCACTACTGGGTTAGCATATATTTTAGCGTCTTCTAATTCTTGCACCACCTCATGTGCGACCTTGGTCTGCTCATCACTGTGGGTATAAATCACTGAACGATACTGAGTGCCATGATCATTACCTTGATAGTTCAAAGTAGTGGGATCATGAATGACAAAGAAAATTTCCAAGAGATCTCTAAATGAGATGACCTGTGGATCAAATTGAATATCAACAATCTCGGCATGACCAGTAGTACCCGTGCAGATTGATTCATAGGATGGGTTTGGCTGAGCGCCGCCAGCATAACCAGAAACGACGCTTTGAATACCTTGAATTTGCTGGTAAACCGCCTCAAGACACCAAAAACATCCACCACCTAAGGTAGCTCGCTCTAGTTTGGTTGAATTTTTATCGGTGATTTCATTCATGGCTTTATCCTAATAACTTATTCCACAGCTTACGAACTATTAATCTACCATGAATCGCTTCACTATCCAGCTTGATGAAATCAAGGCAGCTTATGCTGCTGAACCTAATCCGACTTTAGAAGTGAGGCTCGAGCGCATTGGTCGCATCAAAAAAATGCTAGAGGCTAATGAAGACAAAATTTGCAAAGCCTTAATCGCCGATTTTGGGGTACGTCATCCACTTGAAACGCGCCTTGCTGAATTGCAGATGGTGTATCAAGCCTGCAAATATACTCACAAACATTTACGAGACTGGATGAAACCAGTACAAATGGAGACACCCTCTTACTTGAGCTCATGCGAAGCTTGGGTTGAATATCAATCCATTGGCGTGGTTGGCATCATGAGCCCCTGGAATTATCCCATTCAGCTAGCGCTCGTTCCTGCAATCGCTGCTTTTGCAGCTGGCAATCGCGTATGGCTCAAACCTTCAGAGCGTAGCTCGCGTACTTCTGGCTTTTTAGCAGGCTTGATTCAAGAGTACTTTCACGCTAGTGAGTTTTGTGTCAGTCCGGGCGGGCCTGATGTCGCAGAACAATTTGCTGCTCTGCCATTTGCGCATTTACTATTTACCGGTTCAGAGTCCATTGGTAAAAAAGTGATGCGCGCTGCTGCAGAAAACCTGACGCCAGTCACTCTAGAGCTTGGCGGCAAGACACCGGTAATACTTGATGCTTCCGCCAATCTCACAGAGGCTGCATCTGCCATTGTGTATGGCAAGCTACTCAATGGTGGTCAAACCTGTATTGCGCCTGACTATATTTTGATTGAAGAGAGCAAACAAGCTGAACTCATCCAAGCTCTCCAAGTGGCCACGCAAAGTCAATTTAGTAATCCTAAAGAATTAACGGGCCCGATCGATGACGCACAATTGCAATATTGGCAACACTTAGTCAGCGATGCTATCGATCGGGGCGCAAAAGTAATCCCACTACTAAATAATCCAGCAGCAGGCGCAAGACGATTTGATCCTGTTGCCTTAGTCGATGTACATCAAGATGCTCGCGTACTTCATGAAGAAATTTTTGGGCCTATCTTGCCAGTCCTTACTGCTGCCAATACTACGGATGCGATTGCTTACGTGAATAGCAAACCCAATCCTTTTGCTCTGTACTGGTTTGGTAAAGATAAAAAGAATATGCGACGCGTTTTAGAAGAGACTCGCTCAGGCGGGGTTACTATCAATGATGTGCTCTTGCATGCCACTATTGAATCTCTACCATTTGGCGGGGTTGGCGCTAGTGGGATGGGAAGCTATCACGGTAAAACAGGCTTTGATACCTTTAGCCATCAAAAATCCATTCTTCAAGTCCGCGGTCTCTTGGGCACGAACCTGCTCAAAGGCACTAAACCTATCAGACCACCTTATGGAAAGAAGCTTGAGCGCCTTATACGCCGCTATCAGTAACTAATTCGGGAAAACCCTTGTAATCATGGTCTCAAACTGTCATAATAAGAGGCTTTTTTAAGCAATTTGATTCATCGCCCCCCAGCTCTATTTCAGCGTATCGTTTAGAAGTCATAAACACCGAAGTTACAAAAACGCGCTGCCGCTTGTCTGATGGTCGATGCCTTTGACCATCGCACCCTATAAAAAACCATGGGTGCAACATACGGAGACATCCCTTTAAGGGGATGTGTAATAGCATGACTTTTTCTAAAGAAACTAAAAACGAGTCGCAAGACTCAAAGAGTACTGGATCTGAGTTCCAGAATTTCGGCTTAGCGGCCTCACTCCTTAAAAACGTTGCTGAACTGGGTTTTACCCAGGCCACCGAAGTGCAAGCTCAGGTTATTCCTGCAGCTTTAGCAGGCGGTGACTTATTGGTCAGCAGCCAAACTGGTAGCGGTAAAACCGCAGCCTTTTTATTGCCTTTAATTAATCAACTGATTGAAAGCAACCCGAACAATTCACCGGTACCAGGTCGCGCACAACCTAAAGTGTTAGTGCTCTGCCCTACTCGCGAGTTAGCTCAACAGGTTGCCGCCGATGCAGTGAACTTAGTTCGCGGTATGAAAGGTATTCGCATTGCCACTGTTATGGGTGGCATGCCTTACGGCAAACAAATCCAGGCATTGAAAGGTGCATTGCTAGTGGTTGCAACTCCAGGTCGCTTGCTCGACTTGTGCGACAGCAAGGCCATTCGCTTGGATGACGTTAAACAGCTCGTGATTGACGAGGCTGATCGCATGCTTGACATGGGATTTGCTGATGATCTTGAAGCCATTGATAAACGTTGTGCTAGTCGCAACCAAACCTTGATGTTCTCTGCAACTTTTGCGCCAAAGATTATGTCTTTAGCAAACGCGTTGACAACAGATGCAAAGCGTATTGAACTTGCTCACGCAGGTGAAAAACACGCCAACATTGAGCAGAAGTTGCATTGGGCTGACAGCATGTCACATAAACACAAATTGCTTGAGCATATTTTGGCTGACGCCTCTTTGGAT
>CALQED020000221.1 GCA_943329505.2 Polynucleobacter meluiroseus
AAAAGACTGCCGAAGACTATCTTGGTGAAGAGGTGACAGAAGCAGTGATTACTGTTCCTGCTTACTTCAATGACAGTCAACGTCAAGCTACTAAAGACGCTGGTCGTATTGCTGGTTTAGACGTGAAGCGCATCATTAATGAGCCAACGGCTGCTGCTTTAGCTTTCGGCCTAGACAAGCAAGACAAAGTAGATCGTAAGATTGCTGTGTATGACTTGGGAGGCGGAACATTTGACGTATCGATTATTGAGATCGCTAACGTCGATGGTGAGAAGCAGTTTGAAGTGCTCTCTACTAACGGCGATACCTTCTTGGGTGGTGAAGACTTTGACCAACGCATCATTGACTGGATCATTGCTGAGTTCAAGAAAGAACAAGGCGTTGATTTGAGTAAAGACGTTTTGGCATTACAACGTTTGAAAGATGCTGCAGAAAAAGCCAAGATCGAATTATCATCCGCGCAACAAACTGAAATCAATCTGCCATACGTAACAGCTGACGCTAGTGGTCCTAAGCATTTGAACTTGAAGTTGACCCGTGCCAAGTTAGAGTCTTTGGTTGAAGAGCTCATCAACCGTACGGCTGGCCCTTGCTTAACGGCGATTAAAGATGCTGGCGTAAACGCAGCAGATATCGATGATGTGATTTTGGTCGGCGGTCAAACTCGTATGCCTGCGGTTCAGGACAAAGTAAAAGAAATCTTTGGTAAAGAGCCCCGGAAAGACGTAAACCCAGATGAAGCAGTTGCTGTTGGTGCTGCTATTCAAGGCTCAGTATTGTCTGGTGATCGTAAGGACGTATTGCTCTTGGACGTTACTCCATTGTCATTGGGTATCGAAACCCTTGGCGGCGTGATGACCAAGATGATTCCGAAGAACACTACGATTCCTACCAAGCATTCTCAGGTTTACTCTACTGCGGAAGACAATCAACCTGCTGTAACCATCAAGTGCTTCCAAGGTGAGCGCGAGATCGCTGTTGCTAACAAGTTGCTTGGTGAATTTAACCTTGAAGGTATTGCTCCTGCTCAACGTGGCATGCCACAAATCGAAGTGACCTTTGATATTGATGCCAATGGTATTTTGCATGTCACAGCAAAGATAAAACCACAGGTAAAGAGAACAAGATTACCATTAAGGCAAACTCTGGTTTGACTGAAGAAGAAATTCAGCGCATGGTAAAAGATGCTGAAGCTAATGCTGCTGAAGATAAGAAGGCTCTTGAGCTTGTTACTGCTCGCAATACTGCTGACGCCCTGGCTCACTCGACGAAGAAGTCTTTAGAAGAGCATGGCGCTAGCTTAGAGGCTTCCGAAAAAGAAGCGATTGAAGCGGCCCTCAAAGAGTTGGATGAAGCCATCAAAGGCAGTGATAAAGAGGCTATTGAAGCAAAGACTGAAGCTTTGGGTAAAGCAAGTCAGAAGCTAGGCGAAAAAGTTATGGCTGCTGAGCAAGCGAAAGCTGGCGCTTCAGCTGGGGCGGCGCCTGGTGGCGAGCCAAAAGCAGCGCCTGATGCGGATGTGGTTGATGCTGATTTCAAAGAGGTTGATGAGAAAAAGTAACTCTGATATCGGACATTGATTAACGTAGTTTTGAAGTACTTAAATAACAAGTCGGCCTCGTGCCGACTTGTGTCATTCAGGTTGTTGAGAGGAATAGGCCGTGCCTAAAAGTAAACGCGATTTTTATGAAGTGCTTGGTGTAGCAAAAGGTGCCAGCGATGAAGAGCTCAAAAAGGCCTATCGCAAACTAGCAATGAAGCATCACCCTGATCGCAACCCCGATAGCAAAACGGCGGAAGCCCAGTTTAAAGAAGGAAAAGAGGCTTACGAAACGCTGACTGATCCAAACAAACGTGCCGCTTATGATCAATATGGTCATGCTGGGGTAGACCCATCTATGGGTGGTGGCTTTGGCGGTGGTGGTGCTGGCTTTGGCGGTGGCGGTTTCGCAGATGCCTTTGGAGATATTTTTGGCGATATCTTCGGCCAAGGTGGCGGTCGTCAGGCTGGTCCGCAAGTTTACAAAGGCGCGGACTTACGCTACAACATGGAGATTAGCCTTGAGCAAGCGGCTGAAGGCCATACTACTCAAATTCGCGTACCCAGTTGGAGCAACTGCAAGCCATGTTCTGGTTCAGGTGCTGAGCCGGGTACAAAAGCAGAGAAGTGTTCGACCTGCGATGGTCATGGTCAGGTGCGTGTGCAGCAAGGTTTTTTCTCGATGCAACAAACTTGCCCCAAATGCCGCGGCACTGGTGAATACATTCCTAAGCCTTGCAAGACTTGTCATGGCACCGGGAAACATAAAGAGCAAAAGATTCTCGAAATCAAAATCCCCGCCGGGATTGATGATGGGATGCGTGTTCGTTCAGTTGGCAATGGCGAACCAGGTGTTAATGGGGGGCCATCTGGCGACCTCTATGTAGAAGTACGCGTGAAGCCGCATCCTGTATTTGAGCGTGACGGTAGTGACTTGCACGTACAGATGCCAATCTCTTTTGCGACTGCCACTATTGGTGGTGATATCGAAGTTCCTACATTGTCAGGACGCGTTGAGTTTCCAATTCCAGAGGGAACACAAACCGGTAAAACTTTCCGTTTACGGAATAAAGGCATCAAAGGTTTGCGCTCTGCTCTCGTGGGCGATTTATTTGTTCACGTGGTGGTTGAAACGCCAGTGAAATTGACCGATGAGCAGAAGCAGATGCTGCAAAATTTTGATGAGAGTTTGAAATCTGCTGGTGGCAAACATAGCCCGCAACAAAAAGGCTGGTTTGACGGCGTAAAGAGTTTCTTTAGCTAGTTCGTTATCAGCCAGCAAAGCCATGCTCAAGTCCGGGGAATTTTCCGGACTTTACTTCACGTACGTAGGCTTTGACGGCGGCCTCGATTGATTGGTGACCTTCCACAAAGTTCTTCACGAACTTGGGGGGCTTGCCTGGGCTGATGCCCAACATATCTTGCAATACCAATACTTGACCTGAGCAATCCGGACCGGCACCAATGCCGATGGTTGGAATATGTAATTCAGCGGTAATCTTTTCACCAAGTGATGAAGGAATGGCTTCAAGCACTACCATTTGAGCGCCCGCTTCTTGGCAGGCAATTGCTTGCTCGAGCATATGCGTCGCCGCATCTTTTGATTTACCTTGAACTT
>CALQED020000222.1 GCA_943329505.2 Polynucleobacter meluiroseus
GTGATAACCGTCGCTTACGGGGTGAAGATTTACAAAAAGGAAAAGCAGCTATTACCGCCGGCCGTTTATTGCGCCCATCGGATTTAGGCTTGGCTGCCTCCCTGGGAATTGCCACTCTCAAAGTGCGACGTAGATTAAAGGTGGCGATTTTGTCCTCAGGCGATGAACTTCGCTCCCTAGGGCAAGCATTAGATGCCGGCAGTATTTATGACAGCAATCGTTACAGTCTTACGGGGCTACTAAACAGACTCGATTTAGAAATAATCGATTACGGAATTGTGCGTGATGATCCTGCCACCTTGAGACAAGCTTTTATTGAGGCAGGTAGCCAAGCAGATGTCTTAATTTCTTCTGGTGGCGTTTCGGTAGGTGAAGCAGATTTCACGAAACAAATCATGCAAGAACTAGGCGATGTCGGTTTCTGGAAAATCGCCATGCGTCCTGGACGACCCATGGCATTTGGAATCCTCAAGCCAGTTCCAGGAAAGTCTTCTACCCGCAAGACCCTGTTCTTTGGTTTACCAGGAAACCCTGTTGCAGTGATGGTCACCTTTTATCAATTTGTACGGAGCGCACTCTTGCAACTGAATGGTGCAAGTCAAACTGAGCCCCCACTAGTTCAAGCGATTTCCGAAACAGCGATTCGCAAAAAGCCAGGGCGCACAGAATTTCAGCGCGCTATCTTAGGGCGCAATATAGAAGGTAGGCCCAGTGTTAGGTTGACTGGTAGTCAGGGAGCAGGGATTTTGCGCTCAATGAGTGAAGCGAACTGCTTTGTGATATTGGCTCATGATCAAGGCAATATTGCCGCTGGCGACTGGGTAGATGTAGCACTTTTTGATGGACTGCTTTAAGATTGCGTCATCATGAAACTTACCAAAAAAGAACTTGTCTTCCTCGATCCAACCCATACAGCCAAAACCTTGGTGTTGGTTTACCTCTGTTTTTCTGTGCCTATCGTCTTGTTGGCTTTATTCGTTGCCTTTATCCGTGACGGCGCCATTCCTGGATTTACTGTTCTATCAGCCTTGATTCTGAATGCACTACTTGGCTTTGGTTTACTTTGGGTTGCCTGTAAAGTTTACAACTGGGTCGCTGGAAAGTTTGGTGGTATTGAATTAGCCTTACGCGACCTTCCCGAGGACGTAGAAACTGATTAATTTGAATGATTCATCTCAAATAAAAAGCCGAGAATTTCTCGGCTTTTTATTTGCTCTCTACATCTTGCTCTTGAACGCAATAGTTAAGCTTTCAATACTTCTGCATTAATTAAGCTCGGCGGCCTCTTACCCTCCAGCGCTTTACATAAATTATCGATTGCTAAATCTACCATTGCTCGACGTGTCTTTTCAGTTGCACTAGCAATATGGGGAGTCAACACCACATTACTTAATTTCAACAACTCCGGATTCACTTCAGGCTCGCCTTCGAATACATCTAAACCTGCAGCAAAAATCTTCTTTTCTTTGAGCGCTTGCGCCAAAGCTAAATCATCCACAATGCCACCACGGGCAAGATTTATCAGGGTTGCAGAGGGTTTCATTAGAGCGATTTCTTGAGCGCCGATAGTATGGTGACTCTCGGGAGTGTATGGCAATACCAAGACAACATGATCTGCTGTTCGTAGCAATGCTTCTTTAGAAACATAGCTTGCGCCACAGGCTTTTTCATCGGCCTCCAGCAGGCGACTGCGATTGTGATAAATCACCTGCATCCCAAAACCGAGCGCACGCTGAGCGATGCCCTGCCCAATTCGCCCCATGCCAATAATGCCAATGGTACTGTGATGTAAATCCATCCCCAGGGGATTATTTACGATCGACCACTTATCCCAGTGTCCAGCCCGCACCCAATGCTCTGACTCGGTCATACGTCTTGCAGTTGCCATCAATAAGGCAAAGCCAAAATCTGCCGTAGTGTCGGTCAAAACATCTGGTGTATTGGTTGCTAACACTCCAGCTGCGGTCATGGCTGAGACATCAAAATTGTTATAGCCCACAGAAATATTAGCCACAATTTTTAAATCTTTTGCTTGAGCTAATGCGCTGGCATCAATCCGCTCACTTCCTGCAACCAATGCCCCTACTACGCCTGCTAGCTCTTTTTGGAGTTCTTCAGGGCTAAAAATTCGATCTTCCTGGTTGGAGCGAACCTCAAAAGACTCCTCTAGTTTGGCCAAGGCCTCGGGGAATATGGCTCTAGCAACCAAGATTTTTGGCTTTTTAGCAGCAGTTTGGGTGTTTGTCTCTGTCGTCATAAGGGAAACTTTACCTCAATTAAATCGCAGAATTTCAGCTAAAATTGGGTTTTTATAACTTCGCAGCCCTCATTTTGGGCTCTTTAGATTAAACACCATGACTTACGTTGTTACCGAATCCTGCATCCGCTGCAAATACACTGACTGCGTTGATGTTTGCCCAGTTGACTGCTTCCGCGAAGGTCCTAATTTTCTAGTCATCGATCCAGATGAATGTATTGACTGCGCAGTTTGTGTACCAGAGTGTCCAGTCAATGCAATTTATGCAGAAGATGATGTGCCTGGAGATCAGCAAGACTTTATTAAGCTCAATGCTGAACTTTCCCCGGGATGGACTTCTATAACCAAGTCAAAATCCGCCCTTCCAGATGCTGATGAGTGGAAAGATGTTAAAAACAAACTCGATCAACTAGTAAAGTAATACTCAAATAAACGAGAATTGATTTGCACTCACCCACAGAAGCTGACGCAGTCATCATTGGCGCCGGTCCTGTGGGCCTCTTCCAAGTATTTGAACTTGGACTTTTAGAGATCAAAGCCCATGTAATTGATTCACTGCCAGAAGCAGGCGGGCAATGTATTGAGCTCTATCCTGATAAACCGATCTACGATATTCCTGCAATACCGGTGTGCAGCGGTCGTGAACTCACCAACAATCTACTCAAACAAATCGAACCCTTTAGTCCCAAGTTTCACTTAGGACAAGAAGTGACTCAACTAGAAAAGCAAGCAGACGGACGCTTTCTGATCAGAACATCACAAGACCAATATTTTCTAAGCAAAACTGTCTTTATTGCAGCAGGTGTTGGCGCCTTTCAGCCCAGACTGCTTAATCTAGAGGGCATTGATTCTTTGGTAGATCAGCAAATTTTTTATCGTGTCAAACATCCA
>CALQED020000223.1 GCA_943329505.2 Polynucleobacter meluiroseus
TCTTTGCGGCAAGCTATACAGTACAGCGCCAAGAATATTTGCATTCGTTTTCGAAGGGAATGCTGCCAATGGGTATTGCCGTTGCGCTAGTTGGCGGCCTCTTAATGAAAGAGCCTGATTTAGGCGCTTTTGTAGTCGTTGCTTTAATTGCATTTGGAATCTTATTTCTAGGTGGTATCAATGCCAAGTTATTTGGCGGTTTGGTGGTAGTTGGTTTGCTCAGTGGCGCCGCCATGATTGCGCTCTCACCGTTTCGACGGGGCCGTATGTTGGCATTTATGGATCCTTGGCAAGTAGATAACGCAGCTAATAAGGGCTATCAATTGACGCATTCACTAATGGCCTTTGGCCGGGGCGAATGGTTTGGCACTGGTTTAGGCGGTAGCGTTGAAAAACTGCACTACCTACCTGAAGCACATACAGATTTCATTATGGCTGTGATTGGTGAAGAGCTTGGATTTGTAGGTGTCGTCGTCATGATCTTTTTGTTCTACTGGATCGTGCGTCGTGCCTTCATTATTGGCCGTACGGCTTTGCAATTAGATCGTAGCTTCGCAGGCCTAGCCGCTAAAGGCGTTGCTATTTGGATTGGATGGCAAGCGTTTATCAATATGGGGGTGAACTTAGGCTTGCTGCCCACCAAAGGTTTAACTCTTCCCTTGGTAAGCTATGGCGGGTCCGCTATTTTGATGAATGTAGTAGCCATTGCAATGCTACTTCGGATTGATTATGAGAATCGCATTTTGATGCGCGGAGGGAAATTGTGACTAAACCCTCAATCTTAGTCATGGCTGGTGGCACTGGTGGGCATATCTTCCCTGGCCTTGCTGTTGCTGAATATTTACGGATTTGCGGTTGGAATGTTGCATGGTTAGGCAATCAAAGTGGCATGGAATATCGTTTGGTCAAGTCCTGTAATTTTCCGTTTGAGGCAGTAGAGTTTGGCGGCTTACGTGGTAAAGGCCTAAAAGCCAAGCTCATGCTCCCTATCAACTTAGTACGCGCATGTTTTCAGAGTTGGAAAATTATGCGCCGTATCAAGCCGAGTGTTGTGTTGGGTATGGGTGGTTACATCACATTCCCCGGGGGTTTGGTCACCAAATTATTGAAGCATCCATTGGTATTGCATGAGTCAAACTCAGTAGCTGGTAGTGCTAATCGTGCACTCGCTAAGATTGCCATGCATACCTTGACTGGTTTTCCCAATACCATGCAAAAAGCAGAGTGGGTTGGTAATCCAATTCGTCAAGAGTTCGATAATATGCCAGCCCCTTCCTTGCGTTATGGCCAACGACAAGGGCCCTTATCTGTTTTAGTTGTCGGCGGCAGTTTAGGTGCGGCAGTATTAAATGAAACTATTCCTGCGGCTATAGCATTGATTCCAAAAAGTAATCGTCCTAAGGTGATCCATCAGGCTGGCGATAAACATTTAGCAGATTTACAAAAACGCTATGAAGAGTGCGACGTTGAGGCCGATATTCGTCCATTTATTGACGATATGCCAACGGCATATGCCCAGGCGGATTTAGTGATCTGCCGATCGGGTGCAATGACCGTTTCAGAGTTGGCCGCATGCGGCGTAGCTTCTTGCTTGATTCCATTTCCATACGCAATTGATGATCATCAAACGGCGAATGCCAAATTTTTATCAGATGCTGATGCTGCAGTTCTATTGCCACAACAATATCTGAACCCTCAGGATTTGGCCTTAATGATCCAAAATCTGAATCGTACGGATCTTCAGAAAATGGCGATACGTGCCCATGCTTTAGCTAAGCCGCATGCGACTCAGCGCGTAGCTGAGGTTTGTGCAGATTGTGCTGGGGTGGGCGTATGAAGCATATCGTTCAGCAAATTCATTTTGTGGGTATCGGCGGAGCCGGTATGAGCGGTATTGCTGAGGTGCTATTGAACCTTGGGTATCAAGTCTCAGGTTCTGATTTGGCTGAGAGCGTTACAACCAAGCGCTTAAAAGAATTGGGCGCAGTCATTCATATTGGCCACGATCCAAAAAATGTAGGTACTGCAGAGGCAGTAGTCATTTCTACCGCGGTGGCTGGCAATAATCCCGAAGTATTGGCTGCTCGAGCAGCCAAGGTTCCAGTGATTCAGCGCGCTGTGATGTTGGGTGAGTTGATGCGTTTAAAGCAAGGCATTGCGATTGCTGGTACGCATGGTAAGACTACGACAACTAGCTTAGTGGCCTCAGTTTTAGCTGAAGGTGGTTTAGACCCAACCTTTGTAATTGGCGGCAAACTCAATTCTGCTGGAGCAAACGCACGTTTAGGTCGTGGCGATTTTATTGTGGTTGAAGCAGATGAATCTGATGCTTCATTCTTACAGTTATTTCCAGCAATGGAGGTCGTCACCAATATTGATGCTGATCATATGGACACTTATCAGCATGATATGGCCAGATTAAAACAAGCATTTGTGCAATTTATTCAGCGTATGCCTTTTTATGGTGTAGCAGTTTTATGCATAGATGATGAGAATGTGCGCGACATCATTCCTTTTGTGTCACAGCCCGTATTACGCTACGGACTTTCAGAGGATGCAGATATTCGTGCCAGTAACGTTCGTGCAGATGGAACATTAATGCACTTTACAGTTGAGCGTCGTACGATTCGCCGTCATGGCAATAAACCAGGCCCTCTCAATGTGACATTGAATCTACCTGGACTGCACAATGTTCGTAATGCTCTTGCAGCAATTGCCATTGCTACCGAATTGGGTGTTGGCGATGAGGCGATTACTAAAGCCTTATTTGAATTTAGTGGTGTTGGTCGTCGCTTCCAGCGCTATGGCGATATTCCACTTGCCTCAGGGGGTAGCTTCACATTGATTGATGATTACGGTCATCACCCTGTAGAGATGGCTGCCACTTTAGCTGCGGCACGAGGCGCATTCCCAGATCGTCGCTTGGTCCTTGCTTTCCAGCCGCATCGTTTTACTAGAACACGTGATTGTTTTGGTGAGTTTGTGCAAGTACTCAGAAATTTTGATGCTTTGGTATTAACCGAAGTTTATCCAGCGGGTGAAGCAAAGATTCCAGGTGCAGATGGTAAGAGCTTAATGAAGGCGGCCTTAGTTGAAGATAAGAATGCCAGGACACCACTCCATTCTGCTGCAGTGGTGTTTGCATCA
>CALQED020000224.1 GCA_943329505.2 Polynucleobacter meluiroseus
CCGATGTCGGCTGAGGCTACTGTGATTCGAAACTTTATTGATACCTTGGTTAATCTTCCTTGGAAGAAAAAAACCAAAATCAATAATGATCTAACCAATGCTGAAAAGGTATTGGATGAAGATCATTACGGGTTAGATAAGGTCAAGGAACGCATTTTGGAGTACCTCGCAGTCCAACAACGCGTAGATCGTGTGAAGGCCCCAATCCTTTGTTTAGTTGGCCCCCCTGGTGTTGGTAAAACATCTTTAGGTCAATCGATTGCGCGCGCCACTAATAGAAAGTTTGTACGGATGGCATTGGGCGGCGTCCGTGACGAGTCTGAAATTCGTGGTCACCGTCGCACTTACATTGGTTCTATGCCGGGTAAGATCCTATCTAGCCTCACGAAGGTGGGTGTGCGTAATCCTCTATTCCTCTTAGATGAAGTAGATAAGATGGGCATGGATTTTCGGGGCGATCCAGCAAGCGCCTTGCTAGAAGTTTTAGATCCTGAACAGAACCATACCTTCCAAGATCACTATGTCGAGGTAGATTTTGATTTGTCTGATGTCATGTTTGTGGCAACGTCAAATTCCTTGAACATTCCTGGCCCATTGCTTGATCGCTTGGAAATTATTCGCTTAGCTGGTTATACCGAAGATGAAAAAACCAGTATTGCAGTCAATTATTTAATTCCAAAACAAATCAAAAATAATGGTTTGAAAAAGGATGAATTAAAAATTGAAGAGAGCGCTGTTCGTAACATCATTCGTTACTACACTCGTGAAGCAGGCGTGCGTTCTTTAGAAAGAGAAATTAGCAAGATCTGCCGAAAGGTCGTCAAGCTATTGCTTTTGAAGAAAGAAGCTGCACCTATTGTTGTGAATGCAGACAATTTAGAGAAATTCTTATCAGTTCGGATGTATGACTATGGTTTAGCTGGCAAAGAGAACCAAATTGGCCAAGTGACTGGTTTAGCGTGGACTGAAGTTGGCGGCGATCTTCTGACCATTGAGGCAGCAACGATGCCTGGCAAAGGTGTTATCACTCGAACGGGCTCTATTGGTGATGTGATGAAAGAGTCAGTTGAAGCGGCTCGTACTGTCGTTCGCTCCAGATCCAAACGACTCGGGATCGCTGATGAAGCCTTTGAAAAGAAGGATATTCATATTCACTTTCCAGATGGTGCCACCCCAAAAGATGGTCCATCAGCAGGCATTGCGATTACGACAGCATTGGTTTCTGTTTTTACAGGTATTCCGATTCGTGCTGATGTTGCGATGACTGGTGAAATTACCTTACGTGGAGAGGTGCTTCCGATTGGCGGTCTAAAGGAGAAACTTTTAGCAGCCCACCGTGGCGGTATCAAATTGGCTTTGATTCCTGAAGAAAACGTGAAGGATCTGATTGATATTCCTGATAACGTTAAGAATGCCATTGAGATTATTCCAGTTCGTTGGATTGATAAGGTTCTTGAGCTCGCTTTGGAGCGGATGCCTGAGGCTTTACCCGAGCCAACCCCTGAGGAGTTAGCTAAGAAAGCTGCTGAGGCGAGTAAGGCCAAGGAGAGTATTTCTTCTGCAGATGTGTTGAAGCATTAAATAAGTGCCGTAAGTAACAATGAATAGCTAAGGCTACCCTGCAAAATAGGGCAGCCTTAGCTGTTTTAGCCTTGAAATCAGCCTTTAGGTTACAATCTCACCTGTAATATTTGGGGCGCTTAGCTCAGTTGGTAGAGCGTCTGCCTTACACGCAGAATGTCGGGAGTTCGAGCCTCTCAGCGCCCACCACCCCAAATCCTGTTGGGGTTGGTATTTAAAAGCAAATTGCTTATCAAAATTTCGTTTAACTCTTTATCTAAAGCCATTCGCTGCTTTTTGCTAAAAACCCATAGTGGTATTTAGTGAAGTAGTATGGGCGATGTTGTATTTCCTCTTAAGGCTATTTAGCTCACTTCCATTAGCCGTTTCCCAAATCATTGGCGCCGGTATTGGTTTATTGGTTTATTGGTTTTCTCCTCGCTATCGAGCTAGATTGAATGCGAACTATCGAAGCGCTGCTACTTTCTTAGGTATTCATTCGGCACCTTGGAAAGTTGCCGCAGAATCGGGAATGATATTTGCCGACACGCTGTGGATTTGGCGGCACCCCAATGCTGCCAAAGATAAAGTGATCGTAGATAACTTAGATCAAATTATTAAGCTTGCTACAAATGGCAAAGGATTAATCATTTTGGCTTCACACTTAGGGGGTTTTGAAATTGTCCCCCGTTTTTTTGCGCAGCATATGAAAGCTACAGTCATGTATAGACCGGCAAGAAAATCTTGGGTGAATGATTTAATGCTGAAATCTCGTGAGCATTCTCAAATAGATTTTGTTATAGCAAATCTAGCAGGGGTTCGTAAAATTAAGAGAGCGTTAAAGAATGGAGAGGTCGTTGGCATCCTGGCTGATCAAGTGCCCAGTGTAGGTGATGGTGTCTGGGCTAAATTCTTTAATCAGTATGCCTATACGACGACATTTCCTGTAAAGCTAACGCGTAAAAATGAAGTGGCAACTATTTTTGTTAGCGCTGAAAGATTGGGTTTTGGGCAAGGCTGGACAATCAAACACCGTCTCATGATGGAGGAGTATCCAGAATGTCCCATACAGGCATGCACTGTGATGAATCAATTTTTTGAAGAAAGCATTGCCTCAAAACCTCATCAGTATATGTGGTCCTACAATCGATACAAAAGCCCATTAGGCGCTAAATTAGCCCCTGTAGGATAGTTTTTTAGGCGCTCAGAAGTATTTCCTTTTGGCGATTTTTTCTATAAAGCCGATCCATGACCAACTGGGTAATAGATGATTTGCAGGCTCATTAGAGTTAGATATCTCAGGACTTGTTTCGATTCTGCCTTTAGCCTGCCATTAACTCTAAATCCCTAGTAAACTCATAGAGTTCCACACATTTTTCCTTCCCGATTACCCATTATTATTAGCGAACCTATTCATGTTTGATACCGTACGTAAGCATCAAAGATTGCTTCAGTTTGTGCTGATGTTGTTCATCGTCCCATCATTTGCTTTTTTTGGCATTTCAAGCTATTCCAGCTTTATGGACAAAGAGACTGATCTGGTCAAAGTAAATGGCAAGCCGATTACCGGGCAAGAGGTTGA
>CALQED020000225.1 GCA_943329505.2 Polynucleobacter meluiroseus
ATTGTTAGCAATCTGATATTGATTAGCTGCCATAGGTGCCCAGATCTTGGGATCAGCCTCCAGCAACATATTCAGAGCAAGATTTTTAAGTGCACGCTTGCCAGAGTCAATAGCATCAGACTTAAATGGTCCGGGCGTTTGATTTTGCTGATACAGCGCAGCCCACTCGAGTTGTAACTGCTTAGCCATTGCTTGGCGGAATGCACGGCGTGCGCTAAAGATCTTTTGGGGATCAACACTAGCGCACTGCTCATACAAATAGGATTCTGCTGGCAGAGTTAAAGCAAGCTCTTTAAATGCAGGGTCTAATGCAGGATCTAGCAAGAGAGTGCGATAAGCGCCAATGAGTTCAGAATCCGGCAAGCGACCATTCAGAATCATTTGCATTGCGAGCTTTTGTCCTGCCTCCCAGCGATTAAAGGGATCATCATCGCTAGAGAGCATAGTCAAGAGGTCTGCTTCACTTTGCTCAAAATCCAGCTTGATCGGTGCAGAGAAGTTGCGATTAATAGATAGCACTGGACGTTCATCAATATTGTCAAAGGTCCAGCTTTGACTTACTTGCGTCAGTTCCAATAATTGCTCTACTTGATCATTACTCTTAATAATCAAGCGCATCTTTAATGGAATGTGAAATGGCTTTTTCTCATTCTGCCCGGGGCTTGGGGCGCAGCTTTGCGATAGCGTGAGGTGATACTGTTTGCTGGCAGTATCGTAGCGCTCTTCAACTTTGACTCTTGGGGTGCCTGCTTGGCTATACCAGTTTTTAAACTGTGTCAGGTCTTTACCATTGGCATCAGCCATTGCTGCCAAGAAATCATCGCAAGTCACTGCCTGGCCATCATGGCGTTGGAAATAGAGGTCCATACCTTTGCGGAAACCATCTCTGCCCAGCAGGGTTTGATACATCCGCACAACCTCTGATCCCTTCTCATATACGGTGACGGTATAGAAGTTATTAATCTCTTGATATTCATCTGGGCGAATCGGATGAGCCATCGGACCTGCGTCTTCAGGGAACTGTAGCTGGCGCAACAATCTCACATCTTCAATACGTTTCACCGCCCTACCAGAATCACTACCCATTTGATCTGCTGAAAATTCTTGATCCCTAAAGACCGTCAAACCCTCCTTCAGAGAAAGCTGGAACCAGTCCTGGCAAGTCACCCGATTACCAGTCCAATTATGGAAATACTCATGCGCCACCACGCTCTCAATATTGGCGAAGTCAGCATCGGTTGCGGTTTCTGCTTGCGCTAGAACGAACTTGGTATTAAAAATATTCAAGCCCTTGTTCTCCATCGCGCCCATATTAAAGTCGCCAACGGCTACGATCATGAAGCGCTCTAGATCGAGCTCTAAGCCAAAGCGCCGCTCATCCCAATGAATCGAGGCAATCAATGAATCCATCGCATGACGCGTCTTCAGCAGATCATGTGGCTCAACCCAAATCTGTAGTAACTTCTTCGCACCACTGCTTGTGGTGATCGTTTCTTCAATGCACTCTAGCTTTCCGGCAACTAAAGCAAACAAATAAGATGGCTTTGGAAATGGGTCTTCCCAGGTAGCGCTGTGCCACCCATTAGGCAACTTCTCTTCTTTTAATAAATTACCATTGGATAACAACACGGGGCATTCTGTTTCACGGGCCTGCAGTGTGACTCGATAACGCGCCATCACATCCGGGCGATCTAAAAAATAAGTAATCTTTCGAAAACCCTCTGCCTCGCATTGCGTAAAGAAGTTTCCATTCGAAACATACAAACCCATCAAGGTAGTATTTTTTTCTGGAACACAGATGCAAATAATTTCTAGAGTGAATGGCTCTTGACCTGCGTTTGGCAAGGTATGAATAGTCAAGAACTCTGGCGTCAGTTCAAAATGGCGATGTGCCTCGCCATTAATCCGCAAGCTCACAAACTCTAGCTCGTGACCTACCAATACTAGAGGTGCTCCAAGCTCAAAACTTTTTCCTGGTAAGACTTCAATGCGACTTTTAACAATAGTACGGGCAGGATCTAAGGCGATATCCAACTCAACCTGGTCAAAGGTATATACAGGGGGACGGTATTCGAGCCGACGAAAGCTCTGTGGCAGATCAGTTTTCATCTGATTATTTTAAGTCTTGAGGCTGGCTGCTGCAGATGAGTGCATCAACTCCATACCAGGGTTGCTACCCCAATCGCTATGAACGTCACTGCTGCAACGGCATGTACCCACTTAATCGGCATACGCTGGGTAAATTTTTGCCCAATCCAAACTGCAGGGGCATTAGCCAACATCATCCCCAATGTGGTGCCTATGGTTACTGCAAGCACATCTTCATAGCGCGCGCCCAAGGCAATCGTTGCAATTTGTGTCTTATCGCCCATCTCAGCCAAAAAGAATAAGACCACCGTGAGCATGAAAACCTGCCAGGCACGATCAACTACCTTCGAGTCTGCCGCATCATCAATATGATCAGGAACTAAAAGCCATAAACCAATTCCTAAAAAACTCGCACCCAAGATCCAACGCATTACATCTGGAGAAACTAAGGTCATTAACCAATGTCCGAGCAAAGCAGCGCAGGCATGATTTGCCATCGTCGCAATCAAAATGCCGGCAATGATGGCTAGCGCCTGCTTAGGATAGCGAGCAGCGAGCATTAAAGAAAGTAATTGGGTTTTATCGCCCATCTCCGCTAATGCAACCACACCAGCGGAGAGGGTTAAGGCTGAAACATCCATGGATTTTCTAGCTTTGATCAGTAAGTATCTAGCTAGTTTAGATCCTCAACAAAAATCTACCAGAAATCTCAAGCTAGGCCACAAAGAGCTCCTCTGCTATGGCAAAGTCCAAGCCCTGTGCCTGGGCTACCGGCTTGGAGGTTAAAACACCTTTGTGGACACTCAAACCATTGCGGAGATGATGATCAATCGATAAAGCCTTCACAATGCCACGATTGGCTAAGGCCTCTACAAATGGGTAGGTTGCATTGGTTAAGGCGAAGGTAGAGGTTCGGGCGACTGCTCCTGGCATATTGGCTACGCAGTAATGCAATACATCATCCACTAAGAATGTGGGATCTGCATGAGTGGTAGGTTTTGATGTTTCAAAACAGCCGCCTTGATCAATAGCTACATCCACAA
>CALQED020000226.1 GCA_943329505.2 Polynucleobacter meluiroseus
CACCATGTAGAACGCTTGCTCAGGCAAGTGATCCAACTCGCCGCTACAAATCATCTTGAAGCCGCGGATAGTTTCTTTCAATGGCACATATTTACCTGGCGAGCCAGTAAACACCTCAGCAACGTGGAAAGGCTGGGATAAGAAACGTTGAATCTTACGAGCTCGTGATACAGCTAACTTATCTTCGGGTGACAGTTCATCCATACCCAAAATCGCAATAATGTCGCGCAATTCTTTATAGCGTTGCAATGTCATTTGTACATCGCGAGCCACTTCATAGTGTTCTTGTCCAACCACTTGTGGGTCGAGCTGACGGCTCGTTGAATCGAGTGGATCAACCGCTGGGTAAATACCCAAAGCAGCAATGTCACGTGATAACACCACGGTGGAGTCTAGGTGTAAGAAGGTTGTTGCTGGGGATGGATCGGTTAAGTCATCC
Organism: Polynucleobacter meluiroseus; assembly: GCA_943329505.2. Lineage (GTDB taxonomy): Bacteria > Pseudomonadota > Gammaproteobacteria > Burkholderiales > Burkholderiaceae > Polynucleobacter > Polynucleobacter meluiroseus_E. Next base: position 440 of record CALQED020000226.1, read on the forward strand.
GCAGGAACATAAACAGCCTGAATAGAGGTAACAGAACCCGTCTTTGTTGAAGTAATACGCTCTTGCAATTTACCCATCTCTTCAGCCAAAGTGGGCTGGTAGCCCACAGCGGAAGGCATACGTCCTAGCAATGCAGATACTTCGGTACCGGCCAAGGTGTAACGATAAATGTTGTCAACGAAGAACAAGATATCGCGGCCTTCGTCGCGGAACGCTTCAGCCATTGTCAAACCAGTCAACGCAACACGCAAACGGTTACCAGGAGGCTCGTTCATCTGACCGAATACCATTGCTACTTTATCGATAACGTTAGATTCTTTCATCTCGTGATAGAAGTCATTACCTTCACGAGTACGCTCACCAACACCAGCAAACACGGACAAGCCGGAGTGTTGCTTAGCGATGTTATTAATCAATTCCATCATGTTCACGGTCTTACCAACACCGGCACCGCCGAACAAACCGACCTTGCCGCCTTTAGCGAACGGACATACCAAGTCAATCACCTTGATACCGGTTTCGAGCAAGTCAACAGAAGGAGAAAGCTCATCAAACTTAGGCGCTGGCTGGTGAATGGCGCGACGCTCTTCAGTAGCAATCGGACCAGCATCATCAATTGGGCGACCCAAAACATCCATAATGCGGCCCAAAGTTGCTGGACCAACAGGAACAGAAATTGGCTTGCCCGTAGATTTCACTTCCATGCCACGACGCAAGCCATCGCTCGCACCCATAGCAATTGCGCGAACTACGCCGTCGCCGATTTGTTGCTGGACTTCAAAGGTCAAGCCTTTTTCAGCAAACGATTTTTCGCCACTTTCAACTAATGTCAACGCATCATAAATGTTTGGCATATTGTCACGTGGGAACTGAATGTCCACCACTGGACCGATACATTGCACGATATTTCCGTTACTCATCGCTTTCTCCGCTTTTAATTCCTGAATTCTTTCGTATTCCTAAATGCTGACTGCTTAAACCGCAGCCGCTCCACCAACAATCTCTGACAACTCTTTGGTAATAGCAGCCTGTCTTGTTTTGTTGTAATCCAATTGCAATTCGCCAATCACGTTCTTCGCATTATCTGAGGCGGCCTTCATAGAAACCATCCGCGCAGATTGCTCAGAAGCCATATTTTCAGCAACCGCTTGATAAATCATTGCTTCCACGTAACGCCTTAACAAGCCATTCAAGATGGACTCGGCATCGGGCTCGTAAATGTAATCCCAAGATGGGCCTGCCTTGTCTTCAGGAGCCAAAACTGATGGCTCCAAAGGCAATAGCTTCTCTAAAACAGGCTCTTGTTTCATGGCATTCACAAAACGGGTGTAGGCCAAATACACAGCATCAATCTCGCCTTTTTCAAACGCCTCTAATTGGGCAGTAATCGCGCCGATCAAAACATCTAAGTGCGGTGTATCACCAATTTGTATGGTTTGAGAAATAAGCTTCGCTTTTGAGCGGTTCAAAAATTGCAACCCCTTTGAACCGATTGCGGTGTACTCAATGCCTACATTTTTTTCTTGCAAGTCGCGCACTTGGTTAGCAATCAAACGCAATACGTTGGTATTCAAACCACCGCATAAGCCTTTGTCGGTTGTCACCAAGATCGTGCCAACTTTCTTCACTTCACGAGTCGCCATGTATGCAGGGCGGTACTCAGGATTTGCTTTAGAAAGATTAGCAACAATTTCACGAATTTTTTCAGCATAGGGGCGCGCATTACGCATGCGCTCCTGGGCGCGACGCATCTTGGATGCGGCGACCATTTCCATTGCCTTTGTGATCTTGCGCGTGTTTTGCACGCTCTTGATCTTTGATCGTATCTCTTTTGTGCCGGCCATAATCTCTATGCGTCCTTAGAAGGCTGCTGAACGCTTGTAATCCTCAATCGCAGCACGCAAAGCGGCTTCGTCTTCTTTACTCAAGTCTTTGGTTTCTTCAATACGACCAACTAAGTCGGCATATTTAGACTTCAAATGATCTTGTAAGCCTTTTTCAAACGGCAAGACATTCTTAACTTCGATGTCATCAAAAAAGCCATTGTTCACTGCGTACAGCGAAGCGGCCATTTCCCAAACTTGAAGTGGCTTGTATTGGGCTTGCTTACACAATTCAGTAACGCGACGACCACGCTCAAGCTGCTTACGGGTTGCTTCGTCAAGATCAGATGCGAACTGAGCAAATGCTGCCAATTCACGATATTGCGCTAAGTCGGTACGGATACCGCCAGACAATTTCTTAATAACTTTAGTTTGTGCAGCGCCGCCAACGCGAGATACGGAAATACCAGCGTTGATCGCAGGACGTACACCCGCATTAAATAAGTCGGTTTCCAAGAAGATCTGGCCATCCGTAATCGAAATCACGTTGGTTGGAACGAATGCAGAAACGTCACCAGCTTGAGTTTCAATAATTGGCAATGCGGTCAAGGAACCAGTTTTGCCTTTTACTGCACCATTTGTAAACTTCTCAACGTACTCAGCATTTACACGAGCAGCGCGCTCGAGCAAACGTGAGTGGAGATAAAACACGTCGCCAGGATATGCTTCGCGGCCTGGTGGGCGGCGGAGCAACAAGGAGATTTGACGATAAGCAACTGCTTGCTTGGTCAAGTCATCGTAAACAATCAAAGCGTCTTCGCCGCGGTCACGGAAGTATTCGCCCATGGTGCAACCTGCGTAA
>CALQED020000227.1 GCA_943329505.2 Polynucleobacter meluiroseus
ATGGTGGCGCATCACACTATTGACTCCCCAAATTTCCTGAATCGCAATAATAGCGCCCTTAGGTGGGCCTTCTGGAATAACAAGATATGCGCCCATTGTGCCGCCATTGACAGGAATCTTTACATTGGAAATTTGCATATTACTCATTACCTCTCTTCAAACGGATTAGACTAGAAACTCAAAGGGCCGCTTAAGGGTGATACAAGGAAAGTGGTGGGAAGGCATTCTCATCGCAGATCACATCAATAACTGTTGTTGTTTTAGCAGTCCTTGCTAACTCTAATGCTGGTCCTAATTCTTCAGGCTTGGTAACGGTGATACCTTGACATCCGCACGCTCTAGCGATTGCCGCATGATCAACAGGCGCAAAGTGAACTGCAGTTGTATGAAGTCCATACTTAATATTTTCGGCATGCTTCTGAAAACCAAGAATCCCATTATTTAAAACAATCAGGGTCACCTTTAAATTCATGCGAACCGCTGTTTCTTGTTCAGACCAAACGTGGGCAAAGCCTCCATCACCCACTACGCAATAAACATCAGCAGTAGGCCTGGCAACTTTTGCTCCCAGCGCCATCGGGAAGCCCCAGCCAATGCCTGCTAATCCACGAGGGGCCAAAAAGCGCATTCCCGCAAAGAGTGAAGTTAAATAGTTAGCGCTCCAAACGGAAGCGTAGCTTGCATCTGAAATCACAATGCTATTTGGCGTTAATACTTGATTTAATTCCTCCATCACCCGCTCCGGACGAATAGGGATTGAATTGGATTGACGAATCGCTTTAGATTGGTCTAAATATGCGTTACGCCCTTCCTGAATTTTTTTCTCAAGAAGTTTTCGCGAGTCTTTACGAGTTGTAAGATCTAAAGTTAATAATTCTTCGGTGAGCACTAAGATCGTTTCACGCGCATCGCCAACTAATCGGGTCGCTTCATAATTTCTACCCACTTCGTTCCCATTGGAATCAATGTGAATATATTTTGCTGTCGGCGGATAAAGTTTCCAAGAATCTGTACCATTTTGATTCGTGCGGGTTCCAATTAATACAATGACATCGGCATTGGAAACTAAATCTTTCTGAAAATGGGCATTACCATTTGGCCCCATAAAGTAACCAATAACGCCTACCGATAAAGGATGTTTCTCATTAACAGATCCTTTTCCCATCACAGTCGTTGCAATGGGGAGGTGAGTTTTTTCTTGCAGCTGTGAAAGGGCTGCTTGCGCTCCCGATAAATGCACTCCGCCGCCTACAATGATTAAAGGATTTTTAGCTTTAGCTATTAAATCAGCGGCCATTTTTAAATCATTTCTGACTGGTACTGTGCGATCCAAGGGAAAATATCCAAGCGCACTCAAACGTTTTGCTTTGGGGGCTGCCTCTAATAGTAAGTCTGCTGGCAACATTAATGCTACCGGACCAGGCACGCCAGAGCATGCTGCAACAAAAGCCTGATCAATATAATCTTCAACTCTACTTGCTTCAGTGACGCGTCGAACCCACTTGGTGCATGAAGAAAAAAGTGCAATGTGATCAAACTCTTGAAAGGCGTTACGATCTGTTTCAGACCGATTAACATCCTGTACAAGAGCAATCAAGGGTACTGATGCCTTTAAGGCTTCGGCTAAAGGAGCTACCAGCAAAGTAGCAGCAGGACCATTTTGAGCCGTCACAATTCCAGGTAGATTAGAAATACGGGCATATCCATCAGCCATATAACCACCAGCATTTTCAGAACGATAGGCAATCTGCTTTAATCCCATTTGTTCACAGGCCAAATGGAGCATCGATGGAAGGCTCTGCCCAAATAGATACTCGACACCATGACGTTGCAAACACTCAGCTACAAGATGGGCAACAGTCCCAGAAAATTTTAAGCCTGGCGCTAATAGTGCTGGGTTTACTGGTTGATTACTCATTTAACATTCTTCCACTCTGAAATTGAAAACTCATTAGATACTGGCAATATAAGACTTCTGCGGGGACCGATTAATTCACGTGCTTTATGTCCCTCTCCCTGCAGATCTTCGGCAAATAAAATATCTCCAGGCCCAAAAATACGATACGAGCCATCACCAACCGTAATTTCTACTGCACCAAAAAGTGTAATCACAAATTGTTTGCGGGGAGGACAGTGAAAATCCTCGTTACCCTCTAAAGGATTTTCTCGAAATACGACCCCCTCTACCGGAACTAATGGGGATTTCAAAGAAAAAAGTGAGCCCAGTCGAAATTCGCTCATTTCTAAATGAATATCTTCAAAATGAGATCGCTGATCTGATCCTGTAAAGACGCGTACTATTTTTGTTGTGGTCATAGCAACTTCAATTCTTTCTTTTAGTATTTTGAATGGCCATATCTAATCTACCTTTACATTGGCTTTTTGAACAACTTTCGCCCATTTAATAGCCTCTGACTTAATATGGGCAGAAAACTGGGCTGGGGTGCCTCCATAAATCCGAATGCCTTGATCTTCAAATATTTTTCTTACCTCTGGATCAGTTAGCATCGAATTAATTTCATTATTCAATTGAGTAATTACTCCCGTCGGAGTTTCGACGGGCGCAACTAGCCCGTACCAACTCGTAGATTCAAAATTAGGAAAGGTTTCTGCAAAAGTTGGAACATCAGGAAGTACACTAGATCGCGCTGCTCCAGCGACACCAAGCCCAACTAATTTTCCAGCCTTCACATGCTCCATAACTGACGGCATACTGACAAACATGAGCGGCACCTGCCCTCCAATAATATCTGTAACAGCACCGGCGGCACCTTTATAAGGAATATGTACGATATCAACCCCTGATTGGGTCTTAAATAATTCAGCAGTGAGATGAGCTGTAGAACCTGACCCAGGCGAAGCATAATTGAGAGTCCCTGGATTAGCCCGTGCATACTGAATTAATTCTGCAAGCGTTTTAAATGGAGCACTCGGATTTGCGGCGAGCATATTGGGAACTCCACCAACTAAAATGATTGGCGCAAAATCTTTCTGAGCATCATAGGACATTTTTGGGTAGATGCTTTGATTTACCGCAAGTTGTGCAGACGAGCCAAAAAATAAGGTATAGCCATCCGGTAGTGCTTTCGCTACCTGTGAGGCAGCCAACATCCCGCC
>CALQED020000228.1 GCA_943329505.2 Polynucleobacter meluiroseus
AACGTGGTAACAATAGCCACATCTTGCCATTTTGTTTCATACGCCCAGCTATTTCACCAGCAGCGTCACCCGAACCCCAATAGTAATCAGCTCTGACGCCACCCACAATCGCCTTGCCAGTATCCTGTGCCATCACTAGCTTTTGCAGGGGCTGACTACTTAAGGGTTTGGTGGTAGCCAAAAATACAGGCGCCCCTAAAGGCATTGCCTGAAGATCAATCGCAATACTTCTTTCGCCAGTTAAGGTAACCCCAAGGGCGCCGACAGTGCCTGAAGTCTCTTTAAAAAAGACAAAACGGGGATTGGCATTGAGCATTTCATTCACACGCGCTGGATTGCGCTTTGCCCATTGTGAAATGCCCTGCATAGTGGCTTCTTTGCTCGTAATCTCTTTACGATCCAGCAGCCATTGTGCTGAAGATCTAAAAGGTTGCTCATTCGTTCCAGCAAATCCTAGCTGCAATATTTTTCCGTCTTCGAGACGAATTTTTCCTGAGCCTTGAATTTGCATCGAGGCGGCCTCAACAGGATCTTGCACCCATGCAATCTCTGATCCCTTGAGCATTCCCGAGCTCATTAACTCTGCTCGTGATGGCCCTGGATTTGGCTTGGATTTTTTCCAAGCATTTGGATAGGCATAAAGTGGAACGTTATAAAGACTGGTACGAGTTTGTGACCCATTCATGACTGGCTCGTAGTAACCAGTGATGAGACCCGTCTCACTTCCAGAGCTATTACGAACCTCATAAGCCTGAAAGTAATTCTCAAAATAGCTCCGGATAGCGGAAGTATCGCGACTTGAAATGCCTCCAGTCTGATTACATACCTCGCGCCAATTTACTTCGCTACTACGCTTGCGTAAGGCATCACAACTTTTGAGCCAAGCAGGCCATGCTTGCGATAAATCATCCTCCTGCCAACCCGGTAAAGCCTGCCATGAGACAGCACTAAAACTGGCAATCGAAGAGCTGTGGGTGGATAGTGCAAGGCCAGACCCAGATCGGTAGCCCGTTCCGCGAGTAGGAGGTGTTGAGCAAGCTACTACTAAACTCGCCAGCACAATAACGAATACACTTGTCTGGAACAATTTAATTTTAGAAATCATGATTGCCAATTTACTCGATGAATACCCAATGCTGCTGTTTGTCCTTGAAGGTGCTATCGCTTTAGGACTTTTATTATTCATTGTCCTCTGGACTGGTAAGGGCAAGAAGTAAGGCCTCCCAGGTAATGATCCCCATTGCTTAGTGGAGCGTACGGGGCATTACTAAGGCAAATTCTGGAATAGGCGCCTGAAAAAACTGAGCATCCTCGGTTACGCAAAAATACTCGCCCCGCATGGTTCCAGCCGGTGTTGGCAGGGTTGCCCAACTGGTGTACTCAAAATGCTCCCCAGAACGCAATAAAGGCTGCTGGCCAACCACCCCTAGACCGCGCACCTCTTGGACATCGTTATCCCCGTCTGTAATGAACCAATGACGGGCAATCAACTGAATGCTGGCCGACCCCGTATTTCGGATCGTCACCGTATAGGCAAAGGCAAATTGGCGATTATCTGGGTCAGATTGGTCCGGAAGGTACTGGGTCTTGACCGTAATGCTGATTTCGTGTGGATTCATGCTCGAATTCTGCTCCATCCAAAGGCCAACTGCAAGCTAGAATCTAGGGATGGAAAGCCAAAAATCACCATCCGATCGTCAATTTCTGATTGCCCCGTCTATTTTGTCAGCTGACTTTGCCTGTCTTGGCAAGGAAGTAGAAGAGGTTTTAGCAGCAGGTGCCGACTGGATTCACTTTGACGTGATGGACAACCATTATGTTCCTAACCTCACTATTGGCCCTTTAGTGTGTGAGGCCATTCGCCCCTATGCAAATAAAAATGGTAAGCCTGCCGTCATCGATGTTCACTTAATGATTGAACCGGTAGATCGTATCGTTCCTGATTTTGCAAAAGCTGGTGCCAATCTAATTAGCTTTCATCCAGAAGCAAGTCCTCATGTCAATCGCACCTTGAATCTGATTCGCGATCACGGATGTCAAACAGGCATTGTTTTTAACCCCGCAACACCACTTGATCATTTAGATCACACTTTAGAGCTCCTAGACCTGGTATTACTTATGTCAGTGAATCCCGGCTTTGGTGGTCAATCTTTTATTCCCAGTACTTTGCAAAAAATTACGCAGGTACGCGCACGTTTAGATCGTTATGAAGCAGAGACTGGTCGCCACATTCGTCTTGAAGTCGACGGCGGAATTAAGATTGACAACATTGCCCAAGTTGCACAAGCTGGCGCAGATACTTTTGTAGCGGGCTCAGCCATTTTTGGCAAAGAGAATTACATGCAGGTCATCGATGCAATGCGCACAGAATTAGGAAAGTCAGGAAAAGCCTAATGCTTCGCGAAGAATTTAATGCCCTAGCAAAGCAGGGTTTCAATCGTATTCCTCTGGTGAAAGAGGTTTTAGCTGATTTAGAAACCCCACTGTCGCTCTACGTCAAATTAAGCCAAACATTTGGTAAGAAAAATACCTATCTTTTGGAATCAGTTTTAGGTGGCGAACGCTTTGGTCGCTTCTCTTTTATTGGCCTGCCAGCCAAGACAATCATTCGCACTGTAGGCACGCCCACCAAACCTGTTAATGAAGTCATCACTGATGGCAAAGTAGTCGAGACCAATACCGATAATCCACTAGATTTTGTGGATGCTTTTTTCAAGCGCTTTAAGGTTGCAGTAGAGGCAGATCATCCACGCTTTTGTGGTGGTTTGGCAGGCTACTTTGGATACGATACAGTTCGCTATATCGAATCCCGACTTGCCAAACACGATTTACCTGATGAACTTGGTGTGCCCGATATTCAACTGATGCTGACTGAAGAGCTAGCAGTCATTGATAACGTCGCCGGAAAAATTTTTCTTATTGTCTATGCCGACCCAAGTGTCAGTAATAGTTTTGAAAATGCGCAGACTCGCTTGAAAGAAATCCTTGCCTGTCTTCGTCAGCAAGTGAGCATACCCCCTGCTTTGGCCAGCACCAAAACTGAACTCATTCGTAAATTCAAGGCAGCTGATTTTGAAGATGCAGTTCGTAAAACCAAGGAATATATTTTGGCTGG
>CALQED020000229.1 GCA_943329505.2 Polynucleobacter meluiroseus
AAGATATTCCTGCTGAATTACAAGCCTCCGCTGATGAGTGGCGCGAGAAAATGCTCGAAGCTGCCGCAGAGAGTTCAGAAGAGTTGATGGAAAAGTATCTTGGCGGCGAAGCTTTGACCGAAGATGAAATCAAAGGCGCACTACGTCAACGTACGATCGCCAATGAAATCGTTCCAATGTTGTGCGGTACTGCTTTCAAAAATAAAGGCGTTCAGGCAATGTTGGATGCAGTAGTTGAATTGCTGCCTTCCCCATTAGACGTTCCACCAGTTCCCTGCGAATTGGAAGATGGCACTCCTACTACTCGTAAAGCTGCTGATGATGAGAAGTTCTCGGCATTGGCGTTTAAGATCATGACCGACCCATTCGTTGGGCAGCTTATCTTCTTCCGCGTCTATTCAGGCGTAATGAAATCTGGCGATACGATTTACAACCCAATTAAGGGTAAGAAAGAGCGTGTTGGCCGCTTGTTGCAGATGCATGCAAACCAACGTGAAGAAATTAAAGAAGTTCATGCGGGCGATATCGCTGCAGCAGTTGGTCTAAAAGATGCGACGACTGGCGAAACTTTGTGTGATCCAGATAGCATTGTGATTTTGGAGCGCATGGTATTCCCAGAGCCAGTGATTTCTCAGGCAGTTGAGCCTAAGACTAAGCCAGACCAAGAGAAAATGGGTCTTGCTTTGAATCGCTTGGCACAAGAAGATCCATCTTTCCGCGTGAAGACTGATGAAGAATCTGGACAAACGATTATTTCTGGGATGGGCGAGCTCCACTTAGAAATTTTGGTTGACCGTATGCGTCGCGAATTTGGTGTTGAGGCAACTGTCGGTAAGCCACAGGTCGCCTACCGCGAAACGATTCGCAAGACTTGCGAAGAAATCGAAGGCAAGTTTGTCAAGCAATCAGGTGGTCGTGGTCAGTATGGTCACGTTGTCCTCAAGCTTGAGCCGCAGGCCCCAGGCAAAGGTTTTGAATTCGTTGATGCCATTAAGGGCGGTGTAGTTCCACGTGAATACATCCCTGCGGTTGAAAAAGGCATTGTTGAAACATTAAACTCCGGTATTTTGGCTGGCTATCCTGTGGTTGATATCAAAGCAACCCTGTTCTTTGGCTCATACCACGACGTTGACTCCAATGAAAACGCATTTAAGATGGCGGGTTCTATGGCATTCAAAGACGGTATGCGTAAAGCATCACCAGTATTGCTTGAGCCAATGATGGCGGTTGAAGTTGAAACACCAGAAGATTTCATGGGCAACGTAATGGGCGATCTCTCATCACGTCGCGGTATTTTGCAAGGTATGGATGACATTCCAGGCGGCGGCAAGATCGTTCGTGCTGAAGTGCCATTGGCAGAGATGTTTGGTTATTCAACTGGCTTACGCTCGTTGACCCAAGGTCGCGCTACCTACACCATGGAATTTAAGCATTATTCCGAAGCACCTAAAAACGTTGCTGAAGCAGTGATGGCTGCTAAAGCGAAATAATTTATCCACATTCATTTTGAATATTGACTAGCTAAAGAAGGCAGACAAAAATGGCAAAAGAAAAATTCGAGCGGACAAAACCGCACGTAAACGTAGGCACTATCGGTCACGTTGACCACGGTAAAACTACCTTGACAGCAGCAATTGCAACCGTGCTCTCAAAAGCATTCGGTGGCGAAGCAAAAGCATACGATCAGATCGATGCTGCTCCAGAAGAAAAAGCACGTGGTATTACGATTAATACTGCGCACGTTGAGTATGAGACTGCAAATCGTCACTATGCTCACGTGGATTGCCCAGGACATGCTGACTACGTCAAGAACATGATTACCGGTGCTGCGCAGATGGACGGCGCGATTTTAGTTTGCTCTGCTGCTGATGGCCCTATGCCACAAACGCGCGAGCACATCCTTTTGGCACGCCAAGTCGGCGTTCCTTACATCGTCGTGTTCTTAAACAAGTGCGACATGGTTGATGATGCAGAATTGTTAGAACTCGTTGAAATGGAAGTGCGTGAGCTTTTATCTAAGTACGACTTCCCAGGCGATGACACACCGATTATTCAAGGCTCTGCTAAGTTAGCCCTAGAAGGCGACGAAGGCCCAATGGGTAAAGAAGCCATCATGAAATTGGCTGAAGCATTAGACACCTATATCCCCACTCCAGAGCGCGCAATTGATGGTGCGTTCTTGATGCCAGTAGAAGATGTGTTCTCGATCTCCGGTCGCGGTACGGTAGTCACTGGCCGTATTGAGCGCGGTATCGTGAAGGTTGGCGAAGAGATCGAAATCATCGGTATCAAACCTACTCTCAAAACCACTTGTACTGGTGTTGAGATGTTCCGCAAATTGCTCGACCAAGGTCAAGCAGGCGATAACGTTGGTATCTTGTTACGCGGCACTAAGCGTGAAGAAGTTGAGCGTGGCCAAGTATTGGCTAAGCCAGGCTCCATCACCCCCCATACTCACTTTACAGCCGAGGTTTATATCTTGGGTAAAGATGAAGGTGGTCGTCATACTCCATTCTTTAACAACTATCGTCCCCAGTTTTACTTCCGTACTACGGACGTAACGGGCTCAATCGAGTTGCCAAAAGATAAAGAAATGGTGATGCCGGGTGATAACGTCACGATTACTGTCAAACTCATCGCGCCAATCGCGATGGAAGAAGGTTTACGTTTTGCGATCCGCGAAGGTGGCCGTACTGTTGGCGCTGGTGTGGTTGCAAAGATTTTGGCTTAAGAAGTATTTGTAATGAGTTTTTATAAAGGGGTGTAGCTCAATTGGCAGAGCGTTGGTCTCCAAAACCAAAGGTTGGGGGTTCGATGCCCTCCGCCCCTGCCACGATTTGAACTGAAAGCAATATGTCTCAACAAACTGTAAGTCACTCTGAAGAAAAGAGCAGCTGGGTCTCCGGACTCGCTGCTTTAATCGTCGTTGCAGCGTTGGTGCTTTATTACACGCTCATTGACCAATCTTTATTGGTGCGCTTGGGCGTCCTGTTTGGTGGCATTGCTGCTGCGGTTTTGATTGTGGCGATTTCACCGGATGGGCGTCGTTTTATCGCCTATGCGAAAGATTCTTGG
>CALQED020000230.1 GCA_943329505.2 Polynucleobacter meluiroseus
GATCTACGCCACGCTCAAAACGATGTGCGGCATCTGTACTGAAATTAAAACGGCGCGCACGACCCTGAATAGCAGAAGGCAACCAATAAGCTGCTTCAACATAAATATTCTTGGTGTCATCTGAGACAGCGCAATGATTGCCACCCATGATGCCTGCAAGTGCTACTGGACCTTTTTGGTCGGCCACTACACCGGCTTCCTGCATCTTGCCTGCTGAGTCTGGGCCTTGCAATGTCACTGTTTGGCTATTGAGCAGCTCCAGAGTTTCCCCTGCTTTAGCCCAACGAACGGTGATATCGCCATTCAATTTATCAATGTCAAATACATGGGTTGGCTGACCCATTTCCAACATCACATAGTTAGAAAGATCCACTAAAGCAGAAATACTTCTTTGACCAGCACGGGCTAAACGCTGCACGATCCAGTCAGGTGTTTTTGCTTGAGGATTTACGCCGCGAATCACGCGACCTGCAAAGCGACCACAGAGTTCTTGATTCTCTACTGTAACTTTACGTTTGTCTTGGATTGATACTACTGGTGCATTCCACTCAGGAGTACAAAGTGCGGCGCCAGTAATGGCAGAAACTTCTCTTGCCATACCTATTAAAGAGAGACAATCTGCTTTATTAGGGGTTAGCTTAATCACAAAGATTTGATCATCGAGACTCAGGTAGTCACGGATATCTTTACCAACAGGTGCATCCTCAGGTAATTCCAAAATACCTTCATGGTCGTCACCAAGGCCAAGTTCACGTCCCGAGCACAACATCCCCTGGCTTTCTACACCACGCAGCTTGCCTACTTTGATCATGAAAGGCTTACCGCCCGCTTCAGCTGGTGGCAATTCTGCGCCTACTAAGGCACATGGGATCTTGATACCAGCGCGTGCATTTGGGGCGCCGCAAACGATTTGGAGTTCTTGACCAGTGCCAGCATCTACTTTACAAACGCGCAGACGATCAGCATCGGGATGTTGTTCAGCAGAGAGTATCTGCGCGACAACAATCTTCGTAAACGCAGGTGCAACTGAATGCTGCTCTTCAACCTCTAAACCTGCCATCGTCATGGCGTGACCTAATGCATCGCTATCAAGCGATGGGTTCACATACTGACGGAGCCAAGATTCAGAAAATTGCATAAGCTTATCTATTCTTTCTTAAGCAGGGAACTGAGCTAAGAAACGTAAATCGTTTTCAAAGAAGAGACGCAGGTCATCAATGCCATAACGTAACATCGTTAAACGCTCTAGACCAGAACCAAAGGCAAAGCCGGTATAGCGCTCGGGATCAATCCCCATATTGCGTAATACATTGGGATGAACCTGCCCTGCACCAGAAATCTCTAACCAACGGCCGGCAAGCTTACCGCCCCCAAAGGCCATATCAATTTCAGCAGAAGGCTCTGTAAATGGGAAATACGAGGGACGAAAGCGAACTTGCAAGGCATTGGTTTCAAAAAAGGTTCTCAAAAAGTCGGTGTAAACGCCTTTGAGGTCTGCAAATGAAACGCTCTCCGCAATCCATAAGCCTTCAACTTGATGGAACATCGGTGAATGGGTTGCATCGCTATCCACACGATAGGTTCTGCCTGGTGCAATCACTTTAATCGGCGGCATCACAGCTGCGTTAGCATATTTTTTGACATGCTCACTGGCATAGCGAACTTGGATCGGGCTAGTGTGGGTGCGTAATAGCAAAGGCTTCCCAAGAGCATCTTTGCCATCAATGTAAAAAGTATCCTGCATCGAACGTGCAGGGTGATTTTCTGGGCTATTGAGGGCCGTGAAATTAAACCAATCGGTTTCAATTTCAGGGCCATCAGCCACATCAAAACCAATGGAGCGGAAGATTTCTTCAACCCGCTCCCAAGTCCGCATCACGGGATGCAAGCTACCAACGGCTTGACCGCGCCCTGGTAAGGACACATCAATCGATTCTGCTGCTAAGCGCTGTAGCAATACACCATCTGCCAATGCTTGGCGACGTTCTTGCAATGCAGTTTCTACTTGGGTTTTGATTTGATTAATTTGGGCGCCAGCACTCTTGCGCTCATCAGGCGACATTCCACCAAGCGCTTTTAAACGCTCAGTGAGAACACCTGATTTACCGAGATACCTGGCTTTCGCGTCCTCAAGAGCCGCCGAATCGGCAGCCCCAGAGAAATCACGTTTGGCATCCTCGACAATTTGGTCGAGAGAAACCATTGCAGCTTAGTTTTTAGGAACTAAGAATTAAGCTGCAGCGTTTACTACGGATTTAATCCGAGTAACCAAAGCAGCAAAAGCCGCTTTGTCAGCAATGGCCATATCTGAAAGCACTTTGCGATCCAGTTCGATCGCCGCTTTCTTCATACCATTCATGAATACGCTGTAGGTCATATTGTGCTCACGCACTGCCGCATTGATACGGGCAATCCACAAAGCGCGGAATACACGTTTCTTGTTGCGACGGTCACGATAGGCATACTGACCAGCACGCATAACCGCTTGCTTAGCAATCCGGAATACGTTTTTACGACGACCGCGGTAACCTGTTGCGGCATCGGTAATTTTCTTATGACGGGCTCTTGCTGTAACCCCACGTTTGACTCTTGGCATTTGATTCTCCTAATCTAGTCTGAGGTTAAGCGTAAGGAAGCATGGAGCGAATTGACTTAACGTCAGCTTTCGCAACTTCTGTGGAACCACGCAAATGACGCTTGTTCTTAGTGGTCTTCTTGGTGAGGATGTGGCGTTTGAAAGCCTGGCCTCGTTTGATCGTTCCGCCTGCGCGAACCGTGAAGCGCTTCTTCGCGCTACTCTTGCTCTTCATCTTGGGCATAAAGCACCCCTTCTTTTACTTGTGCAACCTAGGTGGTAACCGACGGTTACTCTTCCTGTACCCAGTAGCACTTCTAACAACCAGCATCCTCAGTGATTCACTTTGGATGCCTCCCTACTTAAGAAAAAGATAATTCCTGCGAATTGCCTTTTTACTTAGCCTTACGAATGGGGGCCAATACCATCACCATCTGGCGACCTTCCATCTTTGGAAACTGTTCTACTTGACCATACTCAATCA
>CALQED020000231.1 GCA_943329505.2 Polynucleobacter meluiroseus
TCTATGAATGATCTGCCGTTACTTGAGCAAGTGAGCCACCCCATTGCTACCAACCCAGACGATCGTCTACGTAGCGAAGCACAAAAACGTCATTGGCCCATTCTTGAGCTGTTTGCATGATTACGAAATTTATCAAGCGTATCTTGCGTCGCGACCCGATGATCAAGCATACACAAGCAAATAACACCGGGGTGCCAAAGCGTATCCCAAAAAAATCGCATCGCATTGATCCACACTTGCTTTCTAAAAATGCTGTCAAAGTTACTGATACTTTGCAAGAAGCTGGCTATGAGGCCTTTATTGTTGGTGGCGCCGTGCGCGACCTCGTCTTAGGTATTGGCCCAAAAGATTTTGACGTAGCTACCAATGCAACACCCGATCAAGTGCAAAGATTGTTTCGCAAAGCACGCTTGATTGGTCGTCGCTTTCAGATTGTGCATGTAACCTTTTTTGGTAAAGGCCACCCTGAAATTATTGAAGTCTCAACCTTTAGAGCCTGGCTAGATAATGCAGGCGACCATGTTGCCGAAAGTGGTCGCATTTTGCGTGATAACGTGTGGGGCTCACAGGGTGAAGATGCGGCGCGGCGCGATTTCACGATTAATGCAATGTATTACGACCCCGCCTCCGAAACCATCTTGGACTATCACGGCGGCATGATCGATATGCAGAAGAAAACCCTGCGCATGATTGGTAATCCAACTAAGCGATATCGCGAAGATCCAGTGCGCATGCTTAGAGCAATTCGCTTTGCTGCTAAAACTGGCTTTACATTAGATTCTGAAACCCGAGCTCCAATTGCAGAACTGGGCGAGCTGTTGCAAGATGTTCCTTCAGCCAGAATTTTTGATGAAATTCTCAAGCTCTTAATGTCAGGCTACTCTTGGGCGGCTATCCAAGGCCTACGAAATGCCGGTCTACACCATGGTTTGCTGCCGCTACTCGATCATATTTTAGATAACAGTGAAGCCTCTAAAGGGGCCAATGATTTTGTAAAACTAGCTCTAGCCAATACTGATCAACGCATTCAATCCGGTAAAAGTGTTTCTGCTGGATTCTTATTTGCTACCTTGCTTTGGCCAGACCTTTTAAAGAACTGGAAGGCAAACATTAGCAAAGGTATGGCCAACATCCCAGCCCTGCATGATGCAATGGATGACACTATTGCCACACAAAGTAGCGGGATGACCATTCAACGGCGCTTTGAGAGCGATATGCGAGAAATCTGGTCTATGCAGCCCCGCTTTGAAAAGCGTGTTGGGCGCTACCCTTACCGACTGATTGAATCGCCCCGTTTTAGGGCGGGCTATGACTTCATGCTCCTGCGGTGTGCAACTGGGGAGCAAAACCCAGCGCTAGGCGAGTGGTGGACTAGCTTTATCGCAGCTGATCCAACAGTCCAAGAGGAATTGATGGCTAGCGCCAAAAATGAATTAGGATCTGCCGCAAACGCCCCTGCTAAAAGACGCCGGCGCAAAAAACCCAAATCAGATACCCCGTCAGAACCTACGCCAGTCTAAGCAGACTTAGAGAAATTTCGGTAAAGTAGTTTCATCTCTAGTTTGGAGTCGTATGGCACGAGCATTTATCGGATTTGGCGGCAATATTGGTGATACCCGCCAACTCATCACTGACGCAATCATCTGCTTAGCGCAGCGCTCGGAATTGCACATCCTCACGAAGAGTTGTTTTTATCAAAGCGCGCCCATTGAGGCTGCTGGCGGCGATTACATTAATGCCGTGATTGAAATCGACACACAGTTAAGTCCTTATGGACTGCTTCACGTTTGCCAGGCGATTGAGCAGGAGTTTGGCAGAGAGCGTCCATACACCAATGCACCTCGCACGCTTGATCTTGATATTTTATCTTTTGAGGGCGTCACACAAAATGAAGCCGAGCTCATACTCCCGCATCCAAGAATCATAGAGCGCTCTTTTGTTTTACTTCCCCTACTAGAAATTGCTCCCAATTTCTTCCTACCCCATTTTGGCGAATTGAAAGCTTACCTCCCTAAAGTAGCCCATCAAAGAATCGAAAAACTACCCTGCCGTAACTGCAATTGTGGGGAAAAAGCCGTTTATACCCAAACAAGTCATTAATTCATTAAACTCTCGCCATGGGTTACTTACAGGGCGACAAGCCAATCTCAATTACTAAGCTCTTGGCGATGCATGCCGAGCAAGAAAAAATCACGATGCTCACCGCATATGATGCGACCATGTCTGCCTTGCTCAATCGGTGCGGCGTTGAAGTGATCTTGGTTGGTGACTCTTTGGGTAATGTGATTCAAGGTCACTCCAGCACTACCCCAGTCACTGTTGAGCAAATGACTTATCACACGGAATGTGTGGCACGCGCCAATACCCACGCATTTTTAATTGCCGACTTACCATTTGCGAGCTATGGCGATCCTATGCAAGCTTTAGATTCTGCAGCAGCACTGATGCGCGCTGGTGCCGATATGGTCAAACTTGAAGGTGGCGATTGGCAAGTAGACATCATTCGATATTTAGTAGAACGAAGTGTGCCTGTGTGTGCTCACCTCGGCTTGCTGCCACAATCAGTCCATCTCTTGGGTGGTTATAAAGTTCAAGGTAAATCAAAAGATGCGGCGACGCATATGCTCGAGCAAGCAATTGCCTGCCAAGAAGCGGGCGCTCAAATGGTAGTGCTTGAAGCCATTCCTTCATCACTTGGTGAAAAGATTACCGCTGAATTACACATTCCAACTATCGGCATTGGTGCCGGTCCAGATTGCTCAGGCCAAGTATTGGTATTGCAAGATATGTTGGGCATCAGTCCAGGCAAGCCCCCCAAGTTCGTGAAGAACTTTGTGGAAGGTCATCAATCAATCGAAGCCGCCGTTAAAGCCTACGTACGTGAAGTAAAGTCCGGAAAATTCCCCGGACTTGAGCATGGCTTTGCTGGCTGATAACGAACTAGCTAAAAAAACTCTTTACGCCGTCAAACCAGCCTTTTTGTTGCGGGCTATGTTTGCCACCAGCAGATTTCAAACTCTCATCAAAATTTTGCAGCATCTGCTTCTGCTCATCGGTCA
>CALQED020000232.1 GCA_943329505.2 Polynucleobacter meluiroseus
AAGCTTGGAGCTGCTACTCTAACCAGTCTGACTGCACCCAGCTTCTTTTTAATGAGTTCGCCTGCCGCTGCGCAAGCCTATCCCAATCGACCTATCAAAATGGTTTCCCCTTGGACTCCAGGCGGGGGGACTGATTTGGTGGGACGTAATTTAGCAACTGCCATGTCACAAATTTTAGGTCAGAGCATTATTTATGAAAATAAACCTGGCGGTGGAACTGTTATTGGATCTGATTTTGTGGCTAAGGCTGCCCCCGATGGCTACACGCTACTCTTAACAACTTCAGCCCATTCCATTAATAGCACTCTGATCAAGAATCTTCCCTATAACACTGAAAAATCATTTGCTGATGTAGCACTCATTTGCAAGGGCCCTAATATTCTGGTGACAAGACCTGATAGCCCTTATAAAACAGTGAAAGATATTATTGCTGCGGCTAGAGCCAATCCAGGCAAATTAACTTATGGATCTTCTGGTAACGGTAGTGCTGTCCACTTAACTGCTGAACTCTTTAAGTTAATGGCTAAAGTAGATATTACACATATACCTTACAAGGGTGCAGGGCCAGCTTATGTGGATTTGATGGGTGGTCAGATTGATTTTGTATTTGCCACAGCTGCAGGCGTAGGAAAATTTATTGATGCTGGAAAAATGCACGGTGTAGCAGTAACTTCTCTCACGCGCTCACCTGTTTGGCCAAAGATACCAACTATTGCTGAGTCTGGGGTGCCCGGCTTTGAAGCAGATGTTTGGTATGCCTTATTCACAACCGGAGGCACACCTCCGGAGATTGTGAGGCAATTAAATGCTGCTGCTCGTGCCGCTGTCAACACAGAAGAGTTTAAGGGTCGGATTGAGGGTGAAGGTTTGACCGTGGCTATTGGCTCTCCCCAAGATCTCACTCGGCAGATTAAGACTGATGAGGAACGTTGGGGCAAAGTGGTTCAGCAGGCTAAAGTAACAATCTAATACTGAAATCAAGAATATGACACCACATCGTTTACAAAAAAGACTTGAAGGCAAGGTAGCCATAATTGTCGGGGCAGGGCAGCAGCCTGGAGAGACACCTGGTAATGGCAAGGCGACAGCCATTCGGTTTGCTCAGGAGGGCGCCACCTTACTCTTAGTTGATATTAACGAGGCTTGGGTCAATGATACTTTCGAGGCTGTGAAGGAGTTTGGTGGTCAAGCCTCTGTATTGATTACGGACATTACTCAGGAAGAAAATTGCAAAGCGCTTGCCAAGACTGCTATCGAACGCTACGGCAGGATCGACATCCTGCATTACAACGTTGGAAGATCAAAAGGCGATCGTAAAACAGTCGACATGGATGTGCAAATGTGGGATGAGATTATGGCGATGAATCTCAGAGGCATGTTTATGACTTGTAAGGCCGTCTTACCGCAGATGATTGCACAGAAATCCGGCAGCATTATTAATATTTCTTCGACCTCCTCCTTTGCTGCCCGTCCAACCATTACTTATAAGACTAGCAAGGGTGCAGTGAATACGATGACTCAGCATATTGCGATGGAGAATGCTCCTTATGGCGTCCGTGCCAATGCCATTTTGCCAGGACTCATTGATACTCCTATGGCGATTGAGCGCAGGGCGGCAGAACGCGGAGTATCACGCGATGTTATCCGTGGAGAGAGAGAAGTCTTGGTGCCGATGAAGCGAATGGGTAGTGCATGGGACGTTGCTAATGCGGCCGTCTTTTTAGCCTCCGATGAAGCAAATTACATTACTGGTGCATTGATTCCGGTAGATGGTGGCCTGTTACTCAAGGCAGGCTAATACAGTTTTATTGCGCAGTGAAAAAAATTAATTTTTAGGAAAAAAGTATGGGTCAAGGAATCGGAATTAAAGAAGTTTCATATGTAGACTGTCAGGGAGGTGGCCAGGTAGTCGTGCAAAATCATGTTGCCTATGTAGGTAATATGAGTAATCCCGATGGCACCACGATTGTGGATGTCAAGGACCCCAAGAACCCAAAAATTGTTTCTCATCTAGGAATGCTCCCAGGCACTCACTCTCACAAAGTGCGGGTTAAGGGTGATTTGATGTTGGTCAATCGCGAGGGATTGAGAGGGCAGATGGCACCTGAGGGTTTTAAGGGTGGCCTTGGAATTTATGATATCTCTAAACCCTTGGAGCCTAAGTTAATTACAGAGTGGCAAACTGAAGGTAGAGGCGTTCATCGTTTTGATTTTGATGGGGAATTTGCATATATCTCTTCTACTGAAAGAGGGTATGTGGGCCACATCATGAAAATTATTGACCTACGGAATCCTGCCAAGCCTGAAGAAGTGGGGCGCTGGTGGATGCCAGGTCAATGGACCGATGGTGGTGAAGAAAAACCCTGGGAAGGTGCCGATCACCGCTGTCATCACCCCTTAAGAGTAGGTAACCGACTCTATACCAGCTATTGGTTCGGCGGCACGGTCATTCTTGATATTGAAGATATGGCGCGCCCAAAGGTGGTCTCAAAGTTGCGTTGGCAGCCGACTTATCCATGGCCTACTCATACTGCTTTGAAAGTGCCATTTAAGGTCTACGGTAGAGATCTGATGATTGTTGCAGATGAAGATGTATTCCGCAGTGATGATCATCCTCCAGCATTTTTATGGATGGTTGATATTAATGATGAAACACAACCAGTTCCGTTTGCTAGTTTTCAGGTTGCAGAGGAAGATGGTACAAATCGGCCAATCTATACCGGCTGCCATCAACCTTGTGAAATCATTACGGGTACGGAGTTACCAGTTGCTTGGTTTTCGCACGGTTTGCGCATCTTGGATTATTCAAATCCGCATTCCATTCGCGAAATTGCATCTTACTTACCAACACCCACCGGCCACTTGCCTAGACCACAAAGTAATGATGTCACGGTTGATGATCGCGGCTTACTCTATCTACTGGATCGTGTGCGCGGACTCAATATTTTGGAGCGTGAATAATGAATGTCAAAAAATATCTACCGGTAGTTCCACTAGCAGTTGTTTTGATATTTTTTGGATCAATAGCGCAGGCTCAGTCGGATGCTTACCCCAATAAG
>CALQED020000233.1 GCA_943329505.2 Polynucleobacter meluiroseus
TTAGCGGGCTGGGTTTCCCATTCAGGCATCAAGGCATAACCTCCACGTTCTTCAATCGCCTTGCTCGCATCAGACTCTGGATCATGAACATCACCAAAAATACGCGCACTCGTTGGGCACGCAAGAACGCATGCCGGCTTACGTTCTGATTCAGGCAAGGTTTCGCTATAAATACGATCTACACACAAAGTGCACTTGGTCATGACTTGGCGCTCTTCGTCTAGTTCACGCGCGCCATATGGGCAAGCCCAAGAGCAATAGCTACAGCCAATGCATTTATCGTAATCAACTAATACAATGCCGTCCTCTTTGCGCTTATAACTTGCGCCTGTTGGACAAACAGGGACGCAAGGAGGATCTTCGCAATGCAGACATGATTTTGGAAAGTGTACGGTTTGGGTATTAGGGAATGATCCTGCTTCATACGTTTGTACACGGTTAAAGAAAGTGCCACTAGGATTTGCACCATAAGCATTAAGGTCGGTGAGCGGCCCTGCAGAGCCAGAAGTATTCCATTCTTTGCAAGAGGTGACACAGGCATGACAGCCTACGCAAACATTCAGATCAATCACAAGGGCGAGTTGTTTATTGGCACTCATTTGCTTGACTCCTTCTTAAGAGACATGCCGGGTACTTCATAGGCCTTTACTTGAGGCCAGGTTTCTGGCGACTCCTCATCTCCAGCTGGCGCTAATCTCACGCGCACGTCATACCAACCTGCTTGGCCAGTAATAGGGTCAGAGTTACTCACGGTGAAGCCGCCTAATGGGAGCTCTTCAGAAATTAAATGATTAAGTAAGAACCCTTTTTTGGATTCATCTGCATTATCAGAAAGACTCCACGCAGATTCCGCTTTACCAATTGCATTCCAGGTCCAGACTGTGCCAGGATCAACTGCTTCTGAATGACGGGCCATACACTTGACTTTGCCCCATTGAGATTCAATCCACATCCACGCTCCATCTGCAATGCCATGCTGTAAAGCAGTTGCAGTGTTGACATATAGATAGTTATGACTATGAATTTGTCTTAGCCAGGCATTTTGAGAATCCCATGAGTGATACATAGCCATGGGGCGTTGGGTAATCGCATTCAAAGTAAATTTACTGAGATCAGTTGCCTCATCTTCAAGCGGTGGATACCAAAATGGCAAGGGATCAAAGTATTTATAGATCCGATCTTTCAGGTGAGCGGGCGGTTGAGCTCCAGGACGCTTGCCAGTAGCAGCCAATCTAAATCTTTGCAAGATATCTGAATAAATGGCAATCATGATGGGATCATTTTTTTGCCGCAGTGCATTTTCTTTCGAAAAATCTAAATACCCTTTATTCCAATTGCGCATGTATTGATGTTCAGGCGGCATATGGTATTGATGCACGCAGTTATTCTCTGCATATTTTTGCCACTGATTCGGATTGGGCTCGCCTTTGAGAGGTTTTTCACCATCCTTGCCGCGCCAACCAGTCAGAAAACCAATGCCTGAATCAGGCGCAGTCTGAAAGCGAGTAATAAAGTCTGGATAGTCTTTAAATTTTCGCTCTCCTTCTGGTGTTGTAAAGGCTGGAAACTTCAAGCGCGAGGCTAACTCAATTAAAACTTCTTGAAATGGCTTGCAATCACCTAATGGCTCAAGCACTGGGATACGAACAGAATCTACCGGACCATCAAATTCTGAAATAGGGCGATCCAACATACTCATGACATCATGACGCTCTAGATAAGTCGTATCTGGTAATACGAGATCAGCAAAGTCCACCATTTCAGATTGAAAAGCATCGCATACCACCAAGAATGGAATCTTAAATTCGCCATCAGCACTTTTAGCATTCAAATGTTCACGAACTTCCATTGTGTTCATCGTCGAATTCCATGACATATTGGCCATGAAAATCATGAGCGTATCAATAGAATAGGGGTCGCCCTTAACTGCATTGGTGATAACGTTGTGCATCAAGCCATGGGCAGCTAAAGGATGCTCCCAAGAGTAGGCCTTATCAATCCGCAATGGATTACCTTGTGAATCCAATGCCAAGTCTTCTGGTTGTGTTGGCCAGCCCAATGGTGGTTTGGCTAAAGGCGTATTGGGCTTAATATCATTTTCAGAAGAGGGTGGCTTTGCATTAGGGGGCACCTGTCTTGGGTAAGGCGCTTTATGTCTAAAGCCTCCTGGGCGATCAATCGTTCCTAGCAAAGACATCAATACAGCTAAGCCACGAGTTGTTTGGAAGCCATTTGAGTGAGCAGAAAGTCCACGCATCGCATGAAATGCAACTGGCCTGCCGATGACGGAGTCATGCTTTTCTCCCCAAGAATCTGTCCAGGAGATAGGAAGCTCAAATTCTTGTCCGAAGGCAGTATCTGCAATTTCTAGAGCAAGTTTGCGGATTCTTTCTGCAGGGATACTAGTAATTGCTGACGCCCACTCTGGGGTAGTTTCGCTAACCTGTCGTTTCAGCAGTTCAAATGCTGGGACTACTTTTTTACCCTGATGAGGGCCAGGTCCCATTGTGTATTCGCCGAGCAATACTGGCGATGTCCCTTGTTTAAAGCAGGGCTGTGCACTTTGAGTGGTTTCGTCCCAGATATATTTGTTATGAGGTAAATCTAGGTTAATTGGATCGGAATCTGGGTCGTATAAAAATAATCCCTCTTCCGCACCAGAATCCATGCAAACCAATTGCGCAGAATTGCTAAAGCGTTTTAAGAACGGCGCATCATATTTCTCAAGTCGAACAAGTTCGTGCATGAGTGCCATAAAAAGAGCGCCATCAGTGCCAGGTTTAATCGGGATCCACTCATCAGCAATTGCTGAATATCCCGTTCTGACTGGATTGATGGAGATAAAGCGACCACCTGCTCTTTTAAACTTAGACAAGGCAATCTTCATTGGATTACTGTGATGATCCTCGGCAGTGCCGATCATCACAAATAGTTTTGCACGTTCTAAATCAGGACCACCAAATTCCCAAAAGCTTCCACCGATGGTGTAGATCATTCCTGCAGCCATATTGACAGAGCAAAATCCGCCATGAGCAGCATAGTTAGGCGTACCGAA
>CALQED020000234.1 GCA_943329505.2 Polynucleobacter meluiroseus
CAGCGCAATCTAGCATTCTGGGTCGCAAAGATAAAGTCGACATGGGTGGCGCTGCATTAATTAATGGTATCAGCTCCCATACCTTTGACTTTGATGATACCCACCTCAAAACAGTGATTCATCCAGCTGGTCCTGTTGCATCTGCTATCTTGGCTTTGGGTGAACATACTCATGCTAATGGCCGTCAAATCATTGATGCGCTCATTTTGGGCATAGACGTGGCATGCCGTGTTGGCAATGCCATGTATCCCGATCACTACCATCGTGGCTGGCATATTACTGGCTCTACAGGCATGCTGGGATCTGCCGCAGCTTGTTCGCGCCTAATGGGCTTAGATCTCCAGAAAACCACTATGGCACTTGGCATTGCAGCTTCACAGCCGGTTGGCATGCGTGAACAATTTGGCACCATGACTAAACCCTTTCATCCCGGTGGCGCTGCACGTGCCGGTCAACTTTCAGCGCTTTTAGCAAAACATGGTTTCACGGCCAGTCCTAAAGCACTCGAGGCTGGACGTGGCTACATGCAAACTGTTTCTACTAAATGTGACTGGGCAGAAATTGATCGCGGACTTGGTAAATCCTTCGAGATTTCTTTAAATACTTACAAACCTTTTGCTTGCGGCATCGTGATTCACCCAGCGATTGATGCTTGTGCTCAATTGCGCGCCCAAGGTGTTCAGGCAGATGAGGTAGAACGCATTGAGTTACGCGTTCACCCACTCGTCTTAGAGTTAACTGGCAAGAAAACACCCAAGGATGGTCTTGAAGGTAAATTTAGCGTCTATCACGGTTGTGCAGTTGGCTTAATTTTTGGTCAAGCAGGTGAAGGTGAATACGCGGATGATATTGTCAACCGCCCAGATGTAGTAGCCTTACGCGCCAAAGTGAATGCGACAACCGATACAAGCATCAGCGAAGCGTCAGTTGATGTGAAGGCCTTCCTAAAGAATGGTAAAGAAGTCCATATCTTTGTGAAAAACGCAATTGGCTCTGTAGAAAATCCTATGAGTGATGCAAATTTGGAGCAAAAATTTACCAGCTTGGCTGAGCCCATCATTGGCAAAGAGAAAACACGTCAATTAATTTCTGCTCTCTGGCAATTAGGAAAAGCTTCTGACTTAAATCAAATTCTCCGTCTGTGTACCCCTGATTAAATTTTTACGAGCACTGATTACATGACTTCCTTACCCAGTATTGTCATCCTCGGAGACTATGAGCGCGCGTTACGGCGCTTCTCTCGTTGGGACGCATTAGATCAAAAAGCAAAAATTACAATTCATCATGAGCCTTTGCGAGATGAGGCTTTGTATGAAGCTGTAAAAGATGCTGATGCGATTGCACTGGTGAGAGATCGCTCACCCTTTGACGCGGCGATGATTGCACGTCTCCCAAAACTCAAATTTTTCATGTTTACTGGTGAGCGCAATGGCACTTTGGATGCGTCTGCTTTGGTGGCCCGCAATATTCCGATTGGATGCACTCCTGGGGGGCCATCCAAAGAGACCACTGCTGAGTTAACTTGGACCTTAATTCTGGGGGCAGCTAAACGCCTGGTAGAGCAAAACACATTAATTGCCTCAGGTGGATGGCGTGATCCACTTTCCGTCCTGCCAATGCTCGCTGGTGAGCGGCTTGGTGTGATGGGGCTTGGTGCTATTGGTAGTCGAGTAGCAAGAGTTGGCGCGGCATTTGGTATGGAGGTAGTTACCTGGAGCCCAAGAATGACTCCCGAAAGAGCCGCCCTAGAAAATGCTCAATCTGTCAGTCTTGAAGAACTGCTTCAAACTTCAAAAATTGTCACTATGCACTTGGTGGCAGGGCCTGGAACTAAGGGATTGATTAGTGCAGATCAATTGGCCTTAATGCGGCCTGATTCAATCCTGGTCAAGACCTCTAGGGCAGCGCTCATTAATATGTCAGATTTACAAAAAGCACTTTCCTTGGGTCGCCCAAGACAAGCCGCCATTGATGTATTTGACATTGAGCCTCTGCCAGAAAATGACCCTCTACGAAATACTCCCAATCTGCTCGTAACCCCCCATTTAGGATTCATTGCGGAGCCCATCTTCGCAACCTTTTCACAGGAAATTACCAAAACTCTAGAAGCATGGCTTGATCAAAAGCCTATTCCCCTGCCCTTTGTCCCAAAATAATTCATCCTAAAAAAACAAATCCTTTTTGAAAAAAATTACGCCCTTACAAATTTTTCTCTGCTTTAGCAGAATTGGGCTCTCGGGATTTGGAGGCGTCCTACCCTGGGCCCGAAGAGGCCTCGTTGAAAAAGATAAGCTACTAACATCAGAAGAATTCAGTGCCGTTTTGGGAGTGTGCCAGATCATGCCAGGACCCAATGTGATCAATATGGGTGTTTGTGTGGGAGCCCGATACTGCGGAGCAAGGGGAGCCTTAGCAGCAGTTTTGGGCTTGACTGTGGGGCCCATTTTGATGGTTATTCTGCTCGCCATGCTCTATCAGCATTTTAGTTATCTTGAATACATCCGGGGGGCATTAAAAGGTATTGCTGCTGTAGGCGTAGGTCTCATTGCGGGCACTGGATTCAAAATGCTCAAGGATGAATTTTCTTATCCGCCCATGCTCTTAGTGGTTGGATTAACCCTGTTGGCGGGAATCTATTTTGATTTAGCGCTGGGTTGGGTAGTACTGATCGTAGCGCCTGTCGCGTTTATCTTTGCCAGAAGAAAAGCGAGAAGACTATGACTTTGTTAATCAGTTTATTTATCAAGTTATCGCTGCTCTCTTTTGTCGCGTTTGGTGGAATTATTGCAGTACTCCCATCCCTCTTCGATCTTGCAGTCAACCAAGAGCATTGGATTGACGCTGCAACCTTTGCCGATTATTTTGCTATTGCTCAAGCTGCACCGGGACCAAACTTCATGACCATCACATTGGTGGGCTGGCAGGTTTATGGTGTAGTGGGCGCAATCGTAGCCTCTATAGCAGTATGCTGGCCATCTTGCGTGATGGTGTTTTATCTTGAGCGGTATATCACGAGCATTAAAGATCCAGAGAAAAAGCAGATCATTCAGTATGC
>CALQED020000235.1 GCA_943329505.2 Polynucleobacter meluiroseus
ACTGATTCTGGCAGTCCGTGATCCTCAGAAAATGGAACTGGCAGCGAAGGCGCATCAATTTAATTCAAACCAATATGAAATCTGGCAGTTAGACCTAGGCAATCTCGACAGTGTTCGAGCATTTGTACAGCGCTTTAATGATAGTGGCCAAAAGCTCAATGCTTTGCTCTGTAATGCGGCAACTTATTTACCGCTCTTAAAGGAGCCGGCGCGCTCTCCTCAAGGATTTGAGATCAGCGTAGCCACAAATTATTTTGGGCACTATGTTCTGAGCAGAATGTTGCTGGAGAATCTGATTCAAACTGCTAAAGCGCATGAGCATGCCCGCCTCATTACATTGGGTACCGTTACCGCAAACTCAGAAGAGTTTGGTGGCAAAGTGCCCATCCCTGCACCTGCCGATATTGGCGCCCTAGAAGGTCTGATGGCTGGCTTTAAAGCGCCGATCGCCATGATCAACGGTAAGCCCTTTAAACCAGGCAAGGCATACAAAGACAGTAAGTTATGCAATATGGTCATGAATCGCGAGCTACAAAAAAGATATCACGCAAGTACTGGAGTGATCTTTAATACTTTGTATCCTGGATGCGTAGCAGAGACAGCACTCTTTAGAGATACGCCACCACTCTTTCAGAAAATATTCCCTTGGTTTCAGAAAAATATTACTAAAGGGTATGTGAGCCAAGAGCTTGCCGGTGATCGGGTTGCTCAAGTCGTAGCAGACGCGCGCTTTACCCAATCAGGCGTGCACTGGAGTTGGGGCAATCGCAACTCAGCAATCAGAGAGCCTTTCGCTCAAGAGCTTTCCATGAAAGCCAAGAGCGAGAAGCTTAGTAAAGATCTCTGGGAGATTACTGCCAAACTTGTTGGCATGCCTAGTGATTAACTAAGCCCTTAACTAAGTGCTTAACTACGTAGTTAACTCAGCAGCTTAATCAAAGCCAAGTAGATCAAAGATATCCCGATCTTTCATTGGGATCGATGGCAGTGGATCCGCTCCAAGCCAGAGCGCAGCAGCTAAACGCATGTACTCTTGCTGAACCAATTCAAGCTCAGGAGAGTATTCCATCTCAAATAAAGTCGACTTTTTCAGACGGCTGCGACGAATCACATCCAAGTCTGGGAAGTGAGCCATTGTCTTCAATCCCACTTGTTCATTAAATTTGTCAATTTGATCGGTATCTTTACTGCGATTAGCAATCACACCACCCAAGCGAACGTTATAGTTTTTTGCTTTTGCGCCAATGGCTTGAATAATCCGATTCATCGCAAAAATAGAATCAAAATCATTCGCAGTCACAATCAATGCACGATCAGCATGCTGGAGTGGCGCAGCAAAGCCGCCGCACACCACGTCACCCAAGACGTCAAAAATCACAACATCGGTATCGTCTAGTAAATGATGCTCTTTTAGAAGTTTGACAGTTTGACCAACCACATAGCCACCGCAACCGGTTCCCGCTGGTGGGCCACCTGCTTCAACACACATCACACCGTTATAGCCTTCATACACAAAGTCTTCAACGCGCAACTCTTCAGAATGAAAGTCCACTTTCTCAAGTACATCGATTACGGTGGGCATGAGCTTTTTGGTCAGAGTAAAGGTGGAGTCGTGCTTTGGATCGCAACCAATCTGAATGACGCGTTTACCTAATTTAGAAAAGGCGACTGAAAGGTTAGATGAGGTGGTGCTCTTGCCAATGCCCCCTTTGCCATAAATTGCAAAGACCTTGGCTTTACCAATTTTCAAATTCGGATCAAGCTGAACCTGCAGACTGCCCTCACCATCGGGTGGTGCGCTACGAGCATCTGAAATGGGTATGTTGATTGCTTTCATTTTGAATTGCCTTTGCTATTGTTGACCTAACTTCATGGTTTAACTTTTAAAGTGCGCCTTTGCATCATACAAAGTTTCTAGGGTAATGCTTAAAAGGCCCTGCTCTACTGCATACTTCTCCGTATTTCGTCTGGCTTTGCCCCTGACAAAGAAGGGAATCTTATTGAGCTCTTTCTCTGCGTCCGTTTCCCAGGCAAGGGTTTGAGTGCCCAAATTGAGGTTAGGAGCGGTAATTTGCTCTGCTTCTGGCTTCATGGGAGCTGAGCTATGACCCAGATGGGATGGCATGGCGCCCTCATGAAACTCAAAGTCACCTCTGAACATACCAATCAAATGTTCCTCTAATCCCATCATCAATGGATGGACCCAAGAGTCAAATAAAACACAGGCACCTTCAAATCCCATTTGTGGGGAATAGCGCGCAGGAAAGTCTTGCACATGCACTGGTGAAGAAATCACTGCGCACGGAATCTGTAGGCGCTTAGCAATATGGCGCTCCATTTGCGTTCCAAGAATTAACTCAGGCTGCAGCTCTGTGATCTTTGCCTCAACTTCCAAATAATCATCCGTGATCATGGCTTCGAGTCCTAGCTCGGCGGCAGCTTCACGCACTTCTCGGGCTAATTCGCGGCTATAGGTTCCCAGTCCAACAACTTTGAAACCCATCTCATGCGCTGCTACTTTGGCGGCAGCAATCGCATGGGTGGCATCACCAAAAATAAAGACTCTTTTGTTCGTCAGGTAAGTTGAATCTACTGATAAGGCGTACCAACGCGCTTTTGAGGATTGACTGAACTTTTGAACATCACATTCAATCCCGGCTAGCTGACAAACTTCAGTGATAAAAGCTTGCGTGCCTTTAAATCCAATCGGAATGGCTTTTGTAGAAGGCTGACCAAAACTTCGAGTCATCCAAGTGGCTGCAGTATTGGCGGTCTCAGGATATAAATTGACATTAAAGTCTGCTTCATGCAAACGGGCAATATCGGCTGGATTGGCCCCTAATGGTGCAACGACGTTGACTTCGATTCCTAGCTCGCGCAATAAGCGTGAGATTTCTTCAACGTCATCACGATGACGAAAGCCTAAAGCGGTCGGCCCCAAAATATTGCAACTTGGCTTTGCGCCAGCTGCTCGAGCTGGACGCTGTTGTCCTGGAGGTAAAACAAATGCTTGCCCTAGCAAGCGAAC
>CALQED020000236.1 GCA_943329505.2 Polynucleobacter meluiroseus
AAATACCTGATAACGGTGGATAACGGGATTGCTAGCGAAGCTGGGGTAGATCGCGCCCGTGAATTGGGTATGGAAGTCATTGTGACTGACCATCACCTACCAGGCGATCGTTTACCAACAGCCACTGCAATCGTCAATCCCAATCAACCGGGCTGTACTTTTCCGAGTAAAGCACTCGCAGGTGTAGGTGTGATGTTTTATGTACTCGTTGCATTGCGTGCAGAACTTCGTAAGCGCGGTCAATTTACCAACGAGAATCAACCTAAGGTCGAAAATTTATTAGATCTGGTTGCACTGGGTACCGTTGCAGACGTTGCTCAGCTAGATCGCAATAATCGCATTCTAGTTTCGAATGGATTAAAACGTATTCGGGCTGGCATCTCTCAGCCTGGTATGCAGGCTTTATTTCAGGCGGCAGGACGTGATCCTCGCAAAGCTAATACATTTGACCTGGGCTTTGCTATTGGCCCCAGACTTAACGCGGCTGGGCGTCTTGCCGATATGACTTTAGGCATTCGCTTGCTACTGACTGACAATGCTGAAGAGGCTATGACACTTGCTCAAGAACTCGATCGCATTAATCGCGAGCGTCGTGTGATTGAGACGGGTATGCAAGAAACAGCTCTTGCCCATCTCTCAGAAGATCAACTTGCTGGAACTATGGCACAACGTACGAGCATTTGCTTATGGAATCCGGAGTGGCATCAAGGCGTGGTTGGTATCGTGGCATCGCGCTTAAAAGAGCGGTTTAATCGTCCTGCGATTGTCTTTGCTCCAGATGGCAATACGGGAGAAGAGTTGCGCGGCTCTGGAAGATCGTTGACAGGATTTCATTTGCGCGATGCACTGGATATGGTTTCAAAGCGCGAACCTGGCCTCATTCTCAAGTTTGGTGGCCATGCCATGGCAGCAGGTTTAACCATTCGCAAGAGTGATTTTGAAAAGTTTGACGCCTGCTTTCAGGAGGTGGCCAATACGCTACTAAACGATGAGTTACTAGAACGTCGCCATCCTCATGATGGCGCCCTGCAACCCTCTGAATTTACCCCTGAGATTGGTGACCTGCTCGCAGAAGAAATCTGGGGCCAAGGCTTCCCGCAGCCAGTCTTTTATGGAGACTTTGAGATTACCCAACAAAGCCTCATGAAAGAGAAGCATCTACGCCTGATGGTGCGGCCATTAAGCTTGGGCCCTTCTGATAGTCCATTGCCCACAAAACCATTAACAGCCGTTTGGTTTAATCGGACCCAAAGCTTGCCAAGCAAAGCTAAATTGGCTTACCGCCTGGTAACCGATCGCTATCAGGGTCAAGCTCGAGTGCAGCTCATGATTGAGGCCCACGACGAGAGTTCTGGCGCTTAAGCTAACATCACGGGCTAGTTGTCATAACCCCTTTATAATTAGGGGATGGAAGCTGAACAACTCAACACAATTTCGAATACCTTGTCCGACCTGCTCACCCGTGAGCAAGCTCTTCGGGGGTATCTTTGACTTCGAAGTAAAGTCACGTCGCCTTACTGAAGTTAATTCTATTCTAGAAGATCCCACGATTTGGGATGATCAAAAGAAAGCACAAGCGCTGGGCAAAGAGAAAAAATTGCTCGATGGTGTAGTTGCTACCCTCACCAATTTAAATACCAACATCACTGGCGCCATTGAACTCTTCGATATGGCCAAAGATGAAAGTGATTTTGAAACGATTACCGCGATCGAGCTGGATGTTGAGGGTTACAGCAAGATTATTCATGACCTTGAGTTCCGTCGCATGTTCCACAACGAGATGGATTCTTGTAATTGCTTCATTGATATTCAAGCAGGTGCTGGTGGCACTGAAGCTTGCGATTGGGCGAGCATGCTCTACCGCCAATACCTCAAGTATTGCGAACGCAAGGGCTATAAAACTGAAATCCTCGAAGAGTCTGATGGTGATGTTGCCGGCATTAAGAGCGCCACTATTAAAGTCGATGGTGAATATGCCTACGGACATCTTCGCTCTGAGACTGGCGTGCATCGCTTAGTGCGCAAATCTCCGTTTGACTCATCCAACGGACGTCACACTTCGTTTGCTTCGATCTATGTCTATCCAGAGATCGATGACTCGATTGAGATTGATGTCAATCCTGCCGATATTCGCACTGATACCTATCGCGCCTCTGGTGCAGGTGGTCAGCACATTAATAAAACCGACTCCGCTGTCCGTTTAACCCATATCCCCACAGGAATTGTGGTGCAATGCCAGAACGATCGCAGCCAACATCGTAACCGTGCTGAAGCAATGAGCATGCTGAAGTCACGCTTATACGAACATGAAATGCAAAAGCGTCGGGCTGAGCAAGATAAATTAGAAGCTAGCAAAACTGATGTAGGTTGGGGTCATCAAATCCGCTCCTATGTTCTAGATCAAAGCCGCATTAAAGATTTACGTACTAACGTCGAGATTTCTAATACCCAGAAGGTACTAGATGGTGATCTTGATGCCTTTATTGAAGCCAGCCTGAAACAAGGCGTTTAATTACTCACAAATATGAACGATAAAACCAATCCTCCATCAGCTACTGAAGCCGTAGATGAAAATCACATCATTGCAGAGCGTCGTGAAAAGCTCGCTAAGCTACGCGAGAAGGGTGTTGCTTTCCCGAATGACTTTGTGCCAACGCATTTAGCGGCTGACTTACATACTCACTACGATAGCCTGACTAAGGAAGAGCTTGCTGCTAAAAAAATTCATGTCAAAGTCGCTGGCCGCATGATCCTTAAGCGCGTCATGGGAAAAGCGAGCTTTGCCACTATTCAAGATCGCAGTGGACAAATTCAGTTTTACATCAACGATGAACTTAGCGGCGCAGACACCCATGGTGCTTTTAAGCACTGGGACATGGGAGACTTTATCTCTGCTGAAGGTAACCTTTTTAAAACTAACAAAGGTGAGCTCTCAGTGGAGTGTAACAATCTCCGCTTACTGAGCAAATCACTTCGTCCCTTGCCGGACAAATTCCACGGCCTTTCAGATCTCGAGAC
>CALQED020000237.1 GCA_943329505.2 Polynucleobacter meluiroseus
ATCTTGGTAAGCCTGGCGATTCGCCAGGTGATATATTTGCCTTCGACCAACCCTTGTTGGACAGCAATCACGAGCTGATTGGTAAGAATAGCGGCTTCTGTATCCGCACACTGCCTGGGGCGTTTAGTGAGTGTCAGTGGACGCTGACGTTAGCGAACGGCACCATCACCGTCGCGGGCCGGGAGTCCGATACTGGAACCTCGATGATCCCAGTCACCGGTGGCTCAGGTAAATATCTATTGGTCCGCGGGGTTATGGCAACCACCCCAAACTCAGACAAGACTTATACCCAGATTCTCACGCTTTACTGCTCTGGGCAGGATGGATCGGCTAAAGCGTGTCAATGACTTTGTGGCAGCAGGTGGAGTTAATTTAATGTGTGAGTTGTTTGGTGTTGAGCTTGCTTAACTCCTTCAGTGGGTTAATCTATGTCTCGGTCGGTAGATTGAAATAAAAAAATTGATTCAATTGCTGTCATTTTCTCTAGCTATTTCATCTAAACCAAGTGTGCCCCCGCACTCTCAATGGGACTTATTTTTGTTTATTAGTGAAGGTTGCCTATCGGCCGATTTGAGCCGTTAAGCTCAATGACGCGTAATAGACTTAATCCGACCCTGAGCGGCCATACAAAAACTCAAGGCGGGAGATGGCAGCTATTGAGTGAAAACAAATCAATAAACTTAGCCGGCCCAATGAAATAAATTTTTTTATATCTTTTTGTATTCAGCGCAACCAGCAACTTTAGGCTTTTGAAGCTGGGTATAACAAGCTTGGATTGTATTTTCATCAACTATTTTGAAGTTAAAAGCTCCATCACTATCAATCATTACGCCACTTTGCAAATCAAATGCAATAGCACCTAGTATTACCTCTTTTAAGCTTTTTGAAGTAAATGTTCCCGTAAAGTTCATTCCCTCTTGGCGATCAACCACTAATGTCAATGCCACCTTATTGAAATAAATTTCTTTATCTTTTTTATTGGGAAAAATATGGTGTGCACCCGTACCCATTACAGTGGTATGCGCTGTTGTCGTCCAAGTGCCGAGCATATTGGGTATGGTTTGCGCTAATACTAATGTTGGAGTAATGGTAATTGCTGCTATTAATAACTTAAATTTCATCTGGATTCCTTGTTTTAATTATGATCGAAATCTAGGGCGATAGTCATAACGGGGTGTTAAGTCAGCTCAAAGAGTTGTGGTTAATACAGTGCCAATTGATTTGATATCTTTGTCAAATAATTAATAGATTATTTCAGCCAAACTGGGGGTCACCCCCGCAATCTTAATAGAACTAATTTTTGATTATCAACGAAGGTCGTCTACTGGCTGATAGCTGACTATAAGCGATAAATAAAGCCACCCCGTAGGATGGCTTTTCTTGCAAGAGTGGTATCTCTACTTCTTGGCAGTATTAATGCCCAACAAGCTATAAGCTCCGCAATAACCAAAAGCTCCTGTTAAGAAGGGAATGATGCCGATCCAAGCCCAGGGGCCAGCAATACCAAAACCTGCTAAACCCATCAGCGTGAAGCCAACGGTCATGCGAAGAATGCGATCAGTGTGACCAATATTGCATTTCATGTGAGCCCCTTTAAGTGTTTGTATAAACAACTATTTGGCAGCTTTGGTAGTGAATTGGGCAAGACGCTGTCTTAATGCTTCATACAAGCATACGCCACTTGCTACTGAAACATTCAAACTCGAGACTACGCCTTGCATTGGGATGCGTACAAGCTCATCGCAGGTTTCACGAGTGAGACGGCGCATACCCTCGCCCTCAGCACCCATCACAATCGCTATAGAAGCAGTGAGGTCGATGTCATAGATAGATTTTGTAGCTTCGTCGTCAGTACCAATTAGCCAAACTCCAGCCTCTTGCATCTCTTTCATGCTGCGAACCAGATTAGTAACAGTAATGACTGGCATGACCTCAGAGGCGCCACTAGAGACTTTGCTCACAGTGGCATTGATTGAGGCCGAACGATCCTTCGGAATCACCACGGCATCTACCCCTGCACCATCGGCTACCCGTAGACAGGCGCCAAAATTATGGGGATCAGTTACACCATCTAAGATGAGGAATAAGGGCTTTTCTTGTGTGCCCTCAACGTCTTCAATGACCTCTGTAATCGTCCGAGCAATCGTCATTTTTTCGGCTAAGGCAACTACGCCTTGGTGACGATCATGACCAGTTAACTTTTGTAAGCGCTCAGCATCGGCAGCATGCAGGCGCTCTCCTAAGATCTCTTCGGCCTGCTTTAAAAAATCACCCATGCGTCGATCACGACGACTGGGATCAAAGTACACCGACTTCAGACTATCGGGATCAACTCGCAAACGCGCTTGAACCGCATGAAATCCCACTAATATTTGTTTCATTTTCTTCTATGGCTCTTTAGGTAATTTGCTATGGCTATTTATTTACGTCGAGCGTTGGTGCTGCGGACTGGAGGCTTGGTACCGGCAGGCCTGCCAATCGATCTACCGGGTTTTGCCTTGCCATTTTTACCGTTTTTACCATTAGCCTTACTCTTAGACTGCGTTGCCCCTAAGGTACCTGCAGATTTCGCTGCATTGACATTAATGCCACTCGGCTTTTGGGGAGCCTTATGCGCAGGCCTACTCTTATTAGGAGCAGCTTTTTTATTGGGCCTGCCCGTGTCAGCAGCCAAGATCAACTGACGACGATTAGAAGATCCACCCACTTCAGCGCCCGAACTCTTCACAAGACTAAATTCAATCTTGCGTGCATCTAAGTCAACCCGACTTACCAAGACATGCAAACGATCGCCTAAACGATAACGAATACCAGTCCTTTCGCCGCGCAGCTCTTGGCGCGCTTCATCGTATTGGAAATAATCACCACCGAGTTCAGTGACGTGGACCATGCCTTCAACAAAGAGATTTTCAAGTTGAATAAATAAACCAAAGTTCGCAACACCAGTAACGGTACCTGCGTACTCCTGACCTAAATGGTCGCGCATGTAGTAACACTTGAGCCAGGCTTCCACATCG